>VMSV01000245.1 GCA_013791935.1 Desulfobacteraceae bacterium
CAAACAGCAAACTGTTCCAGAGCCGGCAGGTTAAAATCACTTTGGATGTGGATCCTATTTTTATGATGTAAAAATTGGGCAATCGCTGGTATAATGCCGGTCTCAAAAATCAGGGAGCTTTTTCGTTTATTTTTTTCGGGAAAAGGACGATGTAACGAAAAAGACTTGCCCGTTAACCGCTTATCTTTCCAAGGAGTGTTCATGAAGAAAAAAACCACCCATCTCATGGTGTTTATTGCTGCCATGGTCTTTGCATTTCCGGGTTTGGGTCTGGCTGCTGAAAATTTTGATGTTTCAAATCCCGGTCAAAACCCTTCTCCCCAGGCCCAAAGCCTCCAGGAAGACCCGAAAGGATTTTCTGATCCTGCCACCGGGATTCCACAATTATCCATCAAGGCAGGAAGGTACGAATTCGGTTCCGTTGTGGAGGGAACCTTCGTGATTCATGAATTTATGGTCAGCAATTCTGGAAACGCCCCCCTGACCATAGAAAAGGTAAAAACCTCCTGAGGCTGCACCGTTGCTTCTTTTACGAAGCAGATCCCTGCCGGCGGCGAGGGAAAAATAGACATCAAAGTCAACACCACGGGTTGGGGCGGAAGAAAGATGTCAAAAATCAGCCAAGTGTATTCCAATGACCCGGCCAATCCACAACAGGAGATCGTCATCACCGGTCTGGTGGAGAAATTCGCGAATATCAACCCTGGAGGCATCATCAGGCTAACCGCCAAGGTGGGAGAGCCGGTAAAACAGAATGTCACCATCACACCCACGGAGAAATATCCTTTTAACATTAAAAAGGTTACCGCATTAAATGGAAAGTATATCACCTTTCAACTGATCCCCAAAGAGTCGAAGTCCATGGGATATTCCCTGGTGGTAGAAAACACAAAGAAAGATAAGGGACGCTATGGCGATACGGTGATTTTGGAAACAGACAGTCCCGTCAAGCCAAAAATTGAAATAAGAATATACGGGGATATTCGTGATCCAAACCCCCAGCCTTTGGACCTGCCCGACCAGGATGTGGAATGAGTGAAATGAATAGGAACAAAACCATCAAAGTTGTGGCCTTTGATTGTGACGGCGTAATGTTCGACACGCAAAACGCAAACACCGCATACTATAGCAGGATTTTGGAAGCCATGGGAAAGCCGGCCTTGACCCCTGAGCAATTTGAATATGTGCATATGCACACCGTGGACAGTTCCCTTTCGTTTCTTTTTCAGGATGAAGTGACCCTTAAGAAAGCTCGGGATTATCGGAATCAAATGGGATATCTGCCTTTTATCGGCGCCATGCTGGAGGAGCCAGGCCTGAAACCCTTGCTCCATAAGCTTCGCCCGGACCGCAAGACCGCTGTGGTGACCAACCGGTCCGACACCATGAACGCCGTCCTGGAGACCTTCCACCTTAAGGATTTGTTTGATCTGGTGGTGACAGCCCTGGACGTGACCTACGCCAAACCCCATCCGGAAGGTTTGGAAAAAATCCTCGCCCATTTCAAGGTTGAACCCCATGAGGTGATTTATGTGGGGGATTCGGAGCTGGACGCAAAGGCGGCAAAGGCTGCTGGAATTTCCCTGGTAGCCTACAACAATCCGACTCTTGGGGGGCAATATGACATTTCAGCCCTTTCTGAAATCGAGGCTATTCTGGGCCTGCACGCGCCGGAATCGAATTATTTTTAAATGCCATGGTGGCCATAATGAAGAACCCAATAGATACAATGGATTAGAAAAATAAAATTCAATCAAAAAAAATGATTGACATTCATTAATTGCTGTAATACAAAAAAGACAACTTCCAGCGAAAAGCCTTTTCTTTTCACTCCTATTTTGAAGCAGCCTCCTTATCCCCAGAGGGGGCTGTTTCTTTTGTAAACTCCCCTTATTTCCAGGAATCACCATTTTTGATGCTCCCGTAAGGGAAGACGCTTTTCTCTGCAGTTCCCAGAACGCAGACCGTCTTTATTTTTGATTTCGGCCTGGCATGACCGGCTCTGATTAACCATTTGTTTTACAGTCTGTTAGGTATTTTACATACCCTCTATACAGCCAAGGATTATGACTTACAAAATAAACCTCATTATCTTTTAGTACAAAATAGGTCATCGACCCATCCGGAGAAAAACTTACAGGTGATTCAGAACCGAGATACCCTTTATCAAAGGCTTCTCCGGCTTCTCCATTTACAGTGAGAACCCATTTCCCGTCTTTAATCCCCCAAAATACAAGCTGGCCCCATTTTGTGAAATCAAAATGGCTTGGTATGGCTTCATAATCGGAGGCCATCTCGCTATCATCAATAACAATCAACTCTGTTTTATCCCGCCTTGCCAAATAGACAAGATGTTGGCTGTCCGGGCTGAAGACCGGCATACCGACCCCATCATAGGGAGTGCTTTCTTTGCCATTTACGACAAGATGAATTTTGGAATTTTTGCGGATTGCATAGAAAAGGTTAAGGCCATCCGGGCTGAAAACGGGTCTCATAGCCGGCTCCCCGGTTTGTTCCCATTTGTTTTTCCCGTCTAACACAAGTTGCAGCTTGTCTCCTCGAAATTCTCCCTGGGCGAAATGCTTTCCGTCCTCACTGAAAAGAAGGCCAAACAGACCATCGCATTCAGAACCGGGTTTGTGGTTTTCAACAGCCATCCATTTTTCACCATTTACTGCACCATAGGCAAAGCGCTCTCCATTTTTGCTGAAGACAAGGATATTTGAGGTATTATCAAATACGGGCCCTTCCTTTCCATCCACGACATATTTCCATTTACCGTTTTTTTTCGCCCTAAAAGCAAAATGGGAACCCTCCGGGCTGAAGACAAATGATGCCACACCATCATATCCGGCGCTTTCTTTGCCATCTAAAACCACATGCCAGGTATCGTTTTTAGCTATGCTGTATGCATACCGGTCACCGTTGGGGCTAAAAGCTTCACTTTGTCCCATATCCTCATGAACGGACACCTGTTTTCCGTCCCATACAACATGATATTGATCATTCGTCTTTGCGACATAGAATGTGTGCTTGCCATCATCACTGATAAATAAAGTGTCATTAAATATCTCGTCATAGGGCTCCCCCGGTGTTCCGTCTTTGACAACGACAAATTTGTCGTCTTTCTTGGCAGTATAAACATAGTGGCCTCCATCAGCGCTGAGCATTGGCGGGAATACATAGTTAAAAGGTTCTTCGGGCTTAAAATCTACGACCACTCGCCATTTGCCATGGTCATAAATTGCAAAGGCAACATGTTTTCCGGAGGCATCGAGGCTCAAATAGTCGGCCAATTTTTCATGAGGCCCCCAAGCCAACCACACATCCTTTTCTGCGGTTTCACCGGCACTATAAATATCCTCTTTGCCGGATGGGGTAACAGCCTGAAAACTGTTCATAGGGCCAAAATTGATATGTCCTTTGTATTCAACCGGAGGAAACCCGGACACCAATAAACTGATGCCGTTAGGACGTCTCACCCAAAAGGCAATTGCATTTCCGGTATCATTGATTTTCTGGTG
>VMSV01000010.1 GCA_013791935.1 Desulfobacteraceae bacterium
ACAATAAAAGCGAGGCAGCCAGAAGGCTTGGCATCACGCGAAAAACCCTTCATAAAAAATTGAAAAAATACAATCTTCCCCTTTGAGGACTGGATGAAAGGAGACTTTCAATGATTAAAATCAACGCCTATACTTTCCGATGCTCTTCCTGTGGAACCAAAAACCGGATTCCCCATGAAAAAGCGGGCCAGACCGCAAAGTGCGGCAAATGCGGGTCGGCCATGGACACATCGGCCCTCCTGGTGGATCGAACCGTGGTGATTGAAGACCGGAATTTCAACCGGAACATCCTGGAGTCCCCCCTGCCCGTGCTTCTGGACTGTTGGGCCCCCTGGTGCGGACCCTGTAAAATGATCGGACCCATCCTGGAAGAGTTGGCCATGGAATGGAGGGGACGAATCCGCATCGGCAAGCTCAATGTGGATGAAAATCCTGCAACCGCTAATAAGTTTGAGATTCGCAGCATTCCCACCCTGATGGTCTTTGATCACGGCAAACGGGTCGACACCCTGGTGGGGGCCTTGCCCAAGGGCCAGATCGTTGAGGCCATGGCCGCATTTTTATGAAGGATGAAATAGCTTTGGGATTTATGGGAAAAACCAGGCCGGTTGCCGATAAGATTTCGGAAATTCTAAAGAAAGGAATCCGTCTGGATGGCCGGAACATTCATTTTATTGAATCCACGTTTTGCCTGTTCGAGCCGGAAGAGGTTAAAAAGGCCCTGGAAGATGACGAGCGCTGCGAAAATGAAGTGCTGGTTCCGTTGATTTTTTTCCCGGATGAAACCCAGCAGCTTCAACTGGAACCGGTTCTGAAAACCATCCACCTTGAGCCTTTGGATATCCCGGATATTTTTAACCGGGTGAAAAATACCGTCCCATGCATAGGGGTGGAATGGCCGGATGCCTTGGGTGGGTTTACGACAGAGTTGTCCGAAGCGGCCCTGGAGCATTTTATTCCCCGGCTGCACTTGGCAAAACCCTTGGACAAAGGCCTCACGGAAGCCATGGACCGGTTTCTTCCGGAAGACGCAAACCTTGCTGCCCGGGTCAAACTGAGAAACTCCCGAATTGACTTTTCCGATAGAAATGTCATATGGTTGGAAGCCTTTTTAGGGGCCTATGGCCTTCTGGAAGACTCGTTTGACACCCTTTTTGTTTTTGCCCTGGAATTTTTGGAAGATGCGACCAATGAACAAGACCTCTACCCTGCCCTGATGGGTCTGAAAAAACGCTGTTTTTCGGCCATTGAGAAAAATAAGGCGTTTGAAGCAAACCTTTTGCAATTCAATATGGAAACCCTGATGTTCCAGGGCAAGAGGGCATCCGGTGTCCATACGGACACGGCACGAAAAAAAATGCAGATGATTGACCGGATCAGTTTTGCCCTCTACGGCAGAACGGAATATCTTGAGCCCCGGGTCATTCAACAGGACCCGGGAGAAATACCCGCGGAATCAATTTTTGAAAACCTTTCCCGGATGGGAAGATAATTTATTTTAAAAAGACTGGAAAACGATCCTATGAAATTCAAGCAGGTCATCATGATTTTGTTTCTTGCGATAGCCCTTCCGGCCGGGCCTCTGTTTGGTTTGGAGGAACACCCGGCAGGTCTTAAAGAGGATACGGCCAAGGAGCTGAACAAGGTTTTAAACGACGTGGAAAAAAAATACGGGGGCAAGGGTTTCTGCGCCCGGTTCACCCAGACCGCAGCCATCAAAGCCATGGATATTTCAGACACCGCCACGGGAAAAATCTGCGCAAAACCCCCGGGCATGATGCGCTGGGAATATGAAACCCCGGAGCCCCAGCTCATCACCACCAACGGCAAAGAACTCTGGGTGTACCGTCCGGAAGACAATCAGGTCATGGTGGGCAAATCCCCGGTGTTTTTTGAAGGCGGCAAAGGAGCGGGTTTTCTTTCCGATATCACATTGCTCCGGACCCAATTCGACATTTCGATTGAACCATCGGAAGACCCGAACCTTCATAAGCTGAAACTCCTGCCCCGGGATAAAAAACTGGATGTTTCGGTAATTTATCTCCATGTCTCAAAAAAAGACGCTTCCCTGGCCCGCATTGTTACCTTCAATGCCTATGATGATGAAACCCGGGTGGATCTTTTTGACCATGAATATGGCCTTGATATTGACGACGGAATGTTTGATTTCGAGATTCCCAAAGGGGTGGATATCCTTCAATTAGACGAACAAGAGGGGGAAAAATGAAAGAAAAAATCAGGCAACTGGTAAAAGAACGGAATGCGGTGATCCTGGCCCACAATTATCAGCCTCCGGAAATTCAGGATGTGGCCGACCTCTGCGGGGATTCCCTGGAATTGAGCATCCAGGCGGCAAAAACCGATGCGAAAGTCATTGTTTTCTGCGGCGTGCATTTCATGGCGGAAACCGCTTCCATACTATCCCCGGAAAAAACCGTGCTCCTGCCGCGGGAAAACGCGGGCTGTCCCATGGCCGACATGGTGACCCCTTCGGCTCTTGAAGCCAGAATAAAGGAACTCGGTCCCATGCCCGTGGTGACCTATGTGAATTCTTCTGCCGCGGTCAAAGCCCTGTCCACCATCTGCTGCACATCCGCCAATGCCGTTAAGGTCGTGAACAGCTTAAAAGCAGAAGAAATCCTCATGATTCCGGATAAGAATCTCGCCCGGAATACGGCAAAAAAAACCACCACCCGAATTCACCTCTGGGAAGGCTATTGCCCCATCCATGACCGGTTGACCGCAGAAGACGTCCTCCGCATGAAAAAAGCCCATCCGGAAGCGGTGTTCATGGCCCATCCGGAGTGCCGCCCGGAAGTCATCGCCCTGGCAGACATCAGCTTAAGCACATCGGGCATGATCCGCCATGCCATGGAGTCGGACCGAAAAGTTTTTATTGTGGGAACGGAAGTGGGTATGCTGTATCCTCTTCAGAAGGCCAATCCCGGGAAAGTATTCATTCCGGCTTCCCAAGCCATGAGTTGTGAGGATATGAAGAAAATAACCTTGGAGGATATTTTGAACAGCCTTGAACATCTCACCGGAGAAGTCAAAGTGCCTGAGGAAATCCGGATCAAAGCCCTTTCGTCGGTTGAAAGAATGATCCAACTTTCTTGAGGGTCACGCAGAGACGCGGAGGCGCGGGGAAACCCCGGTAACCCGAAAAAGACACAACAGGCCTGTTTGTTGTTCCAGTTCACGGTTCACAGTTCACTGCCTCTCTCCGCGTTCTCCGCGTCTCCGCGTGAGACTATCTTCGGGCTATTATCCCGGCGTGTCCTATGCTCAGGCCATGTCATCCGGTATATCGGCATTGGTGTAGGTCTTCTGGACATCATCGCAATCCTCCAGCATGTCCATCAACCGCATCATCTGATCGGCTTCCTTTCCGGTGAGCGCTGTGGAGGTTTTTTCCAGCATGGTGACCTCCGCCGCAATGGTGGGGACCGAGGCTTTGTCCAGGGCCTCTTTCACGGTTTCAAAATCATCGGGGGAGGTGATGATCTCAAAGCTGTCGCCATCTTCCCGAACGTCTTCAGCGCCGGCCTCCAGGGCCATTTCCATGAGCTTTTCCTCATCGGCCGCGGATTTTTCCACCACGATATAGCCTTTTTTGTCAAACATCCAGGCCACGCACCCGTTTTCCCCCAGGTTGCCGCCGCATTTGGCGAAGATGTGGCGGATATCCGCCACCGCCCGGTTCTTGTTGTCCGTGAGGCATTCCACATATACGGCCGCCCCGCCCGGGCCGTAGCCCTCATAGGTCAGGTCTTCGTATTGAACCCCCTCCAGTTCTCCGGTGCCTTTTTTAATGGCCCTTTCAATGTTGTCCTTGGGCATATTTTCGGCTTTGGCAGCCAAAACCGCAGACCGTAACCGAGGGTTCGCATTGATGTCCCCCCCGCCCATTCTTGCGGCCACGGTGATTTCTTTGATAAGTTTTGTGAAAACTTTTCCCCGTTTGGCATCCGCAGCGCCTTTTTTGTGTTTAATGGTGGACCATTTATTATGACCCGACATATTCATTTCCTCCTGTTATGGTTTCCGTTCCGTTTTCCGGAGACTCGTCTTTTTTCCCAAACCCGATGACATAGATTTCCCGGCTTTCCTTTCGAGTACTCTTGGGTCTGAATAATTTATATTTTGTGTAACTGGCTTTGATCAAATTCATGAACCGTTCAAAATCTTCTCCCTGAAAAATCTTGCATATAAAAACTCCATCGGTCATGAGCGCTTTTCGGGCCACAAAAAATGCAGCCTCGCTTAAGTTGTAGGACCGGGCCGAATCCACATGCTTGTTTCCGGTGGTGGAAGGGGCCATATCACTCATCACCACATGATATTTTATTTCGCCGAGAAATGGGGCCTGGTCATCCATTGCAAAAGCATCCGCCTCATAGGCCATGGCATTTTTGGGCAAGGTGACCGTAACCGGCATAATGTCTATGCCCACAACCTTTCCCGAAGGTCCCACCTCTTCCGCCGCATACATGAGCCAGGAACCCGGTGCGCACCCCAAATCAAGGATCCTCTGCCCTTTTTGAATCGGCTTGAATTTTTCTTGGATTTCCTTGAGCTTATACACGGACCTGGCCGGATATTTTTCCTGCCTGGCCTTTCGGGCATAATGATCTTCCCATTTGTTGTTTTTATTGGTGCTATACTTCATAGAATCAAGTTGTTGTTTAGTCAAGCCGGGCAAAGTGCCCAGGTGCATATTAAAAGAGAATTTCCATGGCGGTGGAAACATTTTTAATGCCCACCACCTCAATACCCTTCACTTTACCGGCCCGTTTTACATTGCTATGGGGAATGAGGCAACGGTTAAAACCCATTTTTTTACATTCCGCGATTCGAAGATCAATATGGCTGATGGCTCGCACTTCTCCGGCCAAGCCCACTTCTCCCAGTACCACCGTGCCTTCGCTCACGGGTTTGTCCAGAAAGCTTGAGGCCACGGCTGAAACAATCCCCATGTCCACCGCAGGTTCATCCACTTTGACGCCACCCGCCACATTCATGAAAATATCATGCCCCATGAGGTGAAGACCCAGCTTTTTCTCCATGATGGCCACCAGAAGGGCCACCCGGTTCTGGTCCAGCCCCAGAATGGTTCTTCGGGGATTTCCATAACTTGTGCTTCCGGCCAAAGCCTGGAGCTCCACAAGGATGGGCCGGGTGCCTTCCATGCTGGCTGTGACCACACTGCCCGGCGCATTGGCAGGTCGCTCGGCCAGAAAGACTTCCGAGGGATTCGCCATGCCGCAAAGGCCTTTTTCATTCATTTCAAACACGCCGATTTCATTGGTGGAGCCGAAACGGTTTTTCACGGCCCTTAAAATTCTAAAAACATGGTTCCGGTCCCCCTCAAAATAAAGCACCGTATCCACCATGTGTTCCAAGAGCCTGGGACCTGCAATGGCCCCGTCTTTGGTGACATGTCCCACCAGAAATATGGGAATGCCCGTTTTTTTTGCCGCCATCATGAGGGCCACGGCCGCTTCCCGGACCTGGCTCACACTGCCAGGAGCGGATGAAAGCTCGGAATTGAAGGCGGTTTGAATGGAGTCAACCACCAGTACGTCGGGTTTGATGGAATCCATCATGGCCAGAATGGAATCCACATTGATTTCCGAAACCACCAGAAGGTTTTCGGAGTTGGTTTCCAATCTCTTGCTGCGAATACGAAGCTGACGAATGGATTCCTCCCCGGATGCGTAGAGAACCTTCCCGCCGTTTTGGGCCAGGCCGTGCATGGCCTGAAGCATGAGGGTGGATTTGCCGATGCCCGGATCACCGGCCACCAAAACCAGGGTTCCCGGCACCAGCCCACCCCCCAGAACCCGGTCCAACTCATCAATGCCCGTGAGAAGGCGGTATTCTGCGGCCAGTTCCACCTGGTTGATGGGAATCGGTTCCGAGGAATACGAAACACCCCCGTCCTGCCTTCCGGGTTTTGCGCGAATGGCTTCTTCAACCAGGGTCTCCCACGCATCACAATCCGGACATTTCCCCATCCACTTGGGGGTCTGGTAGCCGCAGGCCTGGCATGTATAGATGGTTTTTACCGGTTTTTTCATGGAAAGGTTTGAATTTCCTTTCGGGATTTTTGATTTCACCGCATCTGCGATGTCAAATGCCATCCCGCATAAGCGACTATAGCGAAATGCCATTTTCCTTGCATCTGCGGCAAACTCGAAAATCGCTCAAATTCGGTTGCAATCGTTTTAAACAATCATGATTCGATTGACAAAAAAACCTATACCATGTCATTTATGGCGGATCAAGAACCGTATCAGAAAGCGCTGCTCCTGTTTGGACGGGCAGGTTGCGAAAAAGGTCATTCATTTTCCAAAGCAAAGGTTTCTTCCCATGGCTTTTATGAAATTCAATCCATCAATTTTGTGGCTCTTCATCCTTCTCTTTTTGGTCCCACATTTTTCCCTGTTTTCCGATGAACGTGAAAACACCGATGATCCGCGTCTTCTTTTTAACCATCTTGAGAAAAAACTTATTGCCGACGGTTTTGATGAGAAACAGATCCAACTGGTTTTTGCCCATAAAGACATAGCCTTTGCGGACAGTATCGTAAGCCGGTATTTTATGCACCTGGAATCCAAGTTAAACTACGGCCAGTTCCTGAAACCGGAAAACCTTCAAAAAGCCAGAAATTACATGGAGGCCCACGCAAAAGACCTGGATACGGTTGAATCCGCCTATGGCGTGGATAAAACCGTGATCGTGGCCATCCTCATGGTGGAGACCAAGCTGGGGACTTATTTAGGGAAGAGCAGCATTTTCAATACACTGGCCACCATGGCTTCCCTGGATCATTCTGAAAACCGGGAAGTACTATGGCAGGATAATTTAAAAAACCTGAACCTTGCACGAAACGACTACGAAAAAAAGGCTTTGAAAAAAGCCGGGTGGGCCTATTCAGAGCTTAAGGCGTTATTAACCTTTGCCATGCGGGAAGGGGTGGACCCGGTGGATATCATCGGGTCGTACGCCGGGGCCATGGGTATTTCCCAGTTCATGCCCAGCAACGCGCTGACCCTGGCCGTGGATGGAGATGGAAACGGCTCGGTGGATCTTTTCACCCATGGGGATGCCATTGCCAGCGTGGCCAATTACCTGAAACAGAACGGCTGGAAACCCGGCATGAACCGGGACGGGAAATATAAGGCGGTGTATCATTACAACCACAGCAAGTATTATGTGAATACCGTGCTGGATATGGCCAAAGCACTGAAAGGCTCATGATGGATTTTAAAACAGCCGGCACCATTGTGCTCATCAGCATTCCCTTTTTCCTCCTCAGCATCTGGGCCATTGTGGATGCGCTCCAGAAGGATTTCGGCACCCTGGGCAAAAAAGCCCTCTGGGGTCTGGTGGCCTCCATTCCCTTCATCGGCGCCATTATTTACCTGATCTTCGGGTTTCGCAAAGGCAAGAAAAGCAATCCTTAAAACCGGCCCGGCTTTTACACAGTGAAATGCTTTTCGAAAAGCCACCCACGGGAATGAAAGAGACCGCTGAAACCCGTTGACAAAAACGACCTATTCCTATATTTCTGCTTCGTCCTTCAATCTGGTCCCATCGTCTAGTGGTTAGGACGTCGGCCTCTCACGCCGGTAACACGGGTTCGAATCCCGTTGGGATCACCAATAAGATCAGATTTTTACATCTTTTCAAGTGTGACCCTTTTTTACGTTCATCCCCCATAAAACCGTCCTATTTGCACACTATATGCACACCTTTTCAAGATACCCAACCACGAAAGGGGTATCACATGTCAATCACCTTACACTGTCCTATATGCAAGTCTGGCGCTAAAATTGGGACCAAGCAATGCAAAAAGTGCAACAACAAATTCAAACCGAGTAACCGCAAATATAGGGTCACTGTGGCACTTTCTAACGGCAAACGGAAATCGAAGATTGTTGAATCCTTCGAATTAGCCAAGAGGGTTGAGGCAAAGTTAAAGACTGAATCTATTGAGCAAGACCTATTTAATATCCAAAAGACACTTTCTATATCAGATGTATGGGAGAAATATCTGGCTTGGGCAAAGATCAATAAGAAATCATGGGAGACAGATCAAGACCGCTGGATGAACCATGTTAAACCCCTCCTCAGAAGCATGATGATGGACAAAGTTACACCGCTCGACATTGAGAAAGTTCTTAATAAAATGCTCGGCTCAGACAATCGAATAGGAAAGCCATATGCCCCCCAGACCGTCAAACATGTCCTTAATCTGCAAAAGAGAATTTTTAACTGGGCAACCAGGCGTGATCTATATACCGGGCTTAATCCGTGCCTGAAAGTTAAAACACCGAAATTTGATAATCGTGTCAACAATACGCTATCTAAAATAGAACTGAAGAATCTTCTATCTGTACTGGACTCATGGGAGAACCAAAGGGGTGCCTTGGTGGTTAAATTCGCTTTGTACACCGGGAAAAGGCGTGGGGAAATTCTATCCCTCAAGTGGAAAAATATTGACCTTGAGAACCGCCTGATGACCTTCCAAGGCATGAACACCAAAGACGGCAGAAGTCAAACCCTACCGGTAGGCCAGAAAGCGTATAACGTCCTTTTGACAGCCTTGAATCTAAGGATAGGTGATCAAGTTTTTTCATCCCAGAATGGGCCATATAGCCCCAACGGTTTCAACTCGATATGGAAACGTATAAGAAGAAAAGCAAAACTCACAATCCGGTTCCACGACCTGAGACACACATATGCCAGCTATCTTGCCAGCTCAGGAAAGGTCGATATTTACACCCTCAAAGAGCTCCTGGGGCACTCTACAATTGAAATAACGGTATGCACACCTGGTCAATGGTGCCTTAAAGAGGGCTGTGGCGGATGCAGATGAGGTATTTTAGGCTTTCCGGGTCTGACCAAGCCAAACCCAAATCTGATAAGGAATTAGGTTAAAAAATTCCTTCTTTTTTCAGCTTAGAACTCCATTTTAGCGGTTCAAAATGATACTTTAAGGAATTGAATGTACTATTGAGCTCGGTCCTCATTCGTTTCTATTTTAAATTCCTGATCTGTGCTTAAAAGAATTACGTGTTTTCCAAAATTACTTTTACTTGTTTGAACAGAACTTTTTCCAAATTTTTCACGGCAGATGCATGCTTTGCCTTGGTCATACGCCCAATATTCATAAGTTTCCATTTCACTGCTGGAAGATGTTGTGCTTCGGGTATTGAAAACAAGGTCCATTCCGGTTCTCCTTTTTTGAATGAGATTAGAAACTTCCGGTCATCGTCCGACAGCCGATCTTGAATCAATTTCACCAGACGATTCCTCGTCTCTTCCAACTCTTCAACCCCAACATTGTGCAGTGCCATTCCCCTAAATTGGGTTTCAAAAACATCTTTGAGCGGCTGCATCTGGGGATCTAACATTTCCGCAATGGGACGATTCCCGCTGATCAGATAAACGATGAACACTTTCAACAGATCATCCCCAATCCCTTCATTTTCCAGAAGCAGTTTAACATCAAACAAATCCCTGGGGTGTTGCCTGTCAATCGCTGCACAGAGCTTGCCGGCGAATAAATCATGAGAATGAACGATAAGCATTTCCGAGTAGCCGAATTGCTTTTCAATTTCAGGGCAAACACCCCGGACCTCGGGCTCTCCAATGGTGTCCCGGAGCACCGGAGATGTTTCCATTTTCACTATTTCTCCAGCTCTGCTGAAAATCAACTTGGTGGCCATTTTCTCAACAAACCCTGCCTGCCGGACATTTACATCCGGCAGGCTTTTCTCAACAGACTTGGCAATTCTTTTCAGCGAAAGATCTATCTCTTCAAGACTCTCTTTTCGGTCTTTTATCGGCAGATACGTCAAATCCAAATCCACCGACAACCGGGGCAAATCTCTTATGAACAGGTTAATCGCTGATCCGCCTTTTAGTGCAAACCAGGATTCACGGCCTGCCAGGGGCATTAGCGCCAAGAGGAGTTCCACCTGCCGAAAATAAGGATTAGATCTGTCCAGCACCAAAATTCTCCGGTATCGTGATATGATATTGTTTATCGAGTCGCCCGCCCTTTACCACCTGGCGGTTCCCATGGCCCAGATCCAATTCGTCGGTATCCAGTCGTTTGGTCCAAGGGTAATCAAAATGGCTGGCCAGAAAAAGAAAAAGCCGTTTTACCTTGATGCTCCGGCAGGCTGCCAAAAGATCATTAGCCACTGCTGGCCGTAACACAGTCAGGCCCTCGAATACCTGTGCTGCATGTTCAAAACTATGTTCGCTGCTTCCTACATCGTTCAGCAGTTCCATGATGGCCCGCTCCGGTCCTGAGATAGGCAACGTCCAATCCCGAATACCGGTTGCCCATGGGACAAGTCCTAAATCCTGAGCATCCTCGACGAACACACTTCGCGTATCCAATGCGAGTTCTTGGGGAAGCTTGACGGATCGCACCCAAGCAGGCGGTTTTTCGCTGCTCATCACTAGGATGCGTTGCTCTCCGCTCAGAGGCAAGTAATGCGCCATGCCCTGACGGTTCAATGCTGATAACCCACCCACATGGCAAGAAACCCCTTGAAGTCGATGAAGCCCCAGCAACACGCCCTCCCAGCCAACAGGATGACCAGGCCGAGCATAGGCTCCCCGGCACAAAGCTTCCAGCCATCCACTGAGCACATATTTACGTACCAGCTGCCGGGAATATCCATTGGCGGAAAGCCAAGCGGAAGGTGCCGCCACGCCCTCAGGCAAAAGACGGGTTAATTGTTTTATTCCTATGCCGTTTTGTAAACTCATAGTTTACAAATAAACATATTTTTAAATTTTTTCAAGAAAATTATTTTACAGATCAAAGGAATCCAAAAAAAATTTCTTCAGAAAGCTGATTTTGTAAACCGATAGTTTACATATAAGTTTAGAGTGGTTCGTGGAAGCCTCTCACGCCGGTAACACGGGTTCGAATTCCGTTGGGATCACCAAATAATAAATTCAATATGTTATAGTCTTTTTTACTAAAGGTTTCAAAACATCATTTTTTTGATACCCAACACCCCGCCTGCATTGTTAACCTTGGAATTTATCGTTTCAAGCAGGGCTTTCATTGTTTGCGCCCACTGCTGGCCTTCCTGCTCAAAGGCCCTTGTTAATTCCCTTATATGATGAGCGTTGCATAACGCATGCGTGCAATTGAGTTTATAGTACGGCTTCCAGTGATCGTGGCATAATACCCCTTTGAA
>VMSV01000134.1 GCA_013791935.1 Desulfobacteraceae bacterium
ACCTTCACTGCCGGACGGGTGCGGCTCTCCGCCACGGGAAAATCCCTGGACAACATTTTTCCGGTCTTTTTGATATCCCGGACCCGAACCAGGGGATCTTTTCGAGTTCCAAGGGTTCGGTTCCGGGTTTCAGCATCCAGTAAATCCGCCAGGGTATCCTTGCCTGCCTGGCCGATCACATAATGAACCCCGGTGATTTTTTGAATTTCTTCCGGTTCCGTCTGGGCATAGCAGCCGGTGACCACAATACAGGCTTCCGGATTCATTCGTATGGTTTTTCGAATCAATTGCCTGACCTGCATGGCGGCCTTTCCCGTGACGGTGCAGGTGTTGATGATAAACAGGTCTGCCTCTCCCCCCGGTTCCGCCCTGACCCAGCCCCGATTTTTCAAATCCAGGGCCAAGGCTTCGGATTCATATTGATTCACCTTGCATCCCAGGGTGAAAACCGCAAAGCAGGGTTTGCCGGTTGGGTCAGCTTTCAATCCAGCCTCCCCCCAGGACCTCGTTTTTATCATAGAAAACAGCTCCCTGGCCCGGCGTTACCGCAGCCTGGGGTTCCCGGAAGCAGACCGTGACGGTATCCTCCCCGGTGGGAATGATTCTGGATGGAACCGCTTCATGGCGATACCGAACCTGGGTGAAAGCTTCCATTTCAGATCGGGGCTTTTCCCCGATCCAGTTCATTTTTGCCACCCGGCATTCCGAAACCAGGAGATCCTCCCGATGGCCCACCACGAGTATATTTTCCTCCGGAATCATTTGGATCACATAGTAAGGCTCCGAAGCCGGAATATTGATCCCCCGTCGCTGGCCAACGGTATAGTGGTGAAGGCCCCGGTGATCCCCGATTTGTCTGCCGGACCTGTCCACGATGGATCCCGGTCTAGAAGAAAATTCCGGCTGAAGAGACAAAAAGTCCCGGTAGGAGCATTCCTGAATAAAACAGATGTCCTGGCTCTCGCTGCTCAACACAGGATTCAAGCCCTGTTCTCCGGCCATCCTCCGGACGTCTTTTTTGGTCAGATTCTCCAGGGGAAAAATGGCCGATGACAACTGGGTCTGGTTTAAAAGGGAAAGGAAATAGGACTGGTCTTTAATCGGATCGGCTCCCCGAAACAGGTGAAACCGGCCTTGATCATCCGCGATGATTTTCGCATAGTGGCCTGTGGCAAGCCGGGTGGCTCCCAACAAGTTCGCCCTTCTCAGAAGGGTTCCGAATTTAATTTTCGCATTGCACACCATGCAGGGATTGGGGGTCCGTCCCTTTGCGTATTCTTCCACAAAATAATCCACCACTTCCCTTTTGAATTCACTTCGAATATCCAGGATTTTAATGGGGAAGCCCAGCGTCTCTTCCATGGCCTTCAGGGGGTGGTTTTCCATTTCAAAGCCAGGGCCTTCGGGGAAGGAATCCCCCTGATTCAGGGGGGATGTTTTCTCAAACCCGGTGATGAAATGGATGCCGAACAGGGGGATGCCCCGTTGTTTCAACAAAAGGGCGGAGAATAGAGAATCCACGCCGCCGCTCAGGGCGATGGCAATCGAATTTTCCATTAAAAAAAGGCTTGGCCCGAAGGCGTGACCTGCATGGCCCTTGTGGGGCAGACTGAAAGGCAAAGTTCGCAGATGCTGCATTTGGACTGGTCAAATACCACAAACATTTCCGGACGCTGAACCCGAAGAGCCTCGGTGGGGCAAACGGCTGTGCAGAAACCGCAATGGATGCATTTTTTATCAATTCGTCGGACTTCCTGGGAGGCATTGTTCACAATGACCCCCTGGTTTTTCAGATATCGGACCCCTTCCTTGAATTGCTTTCGAGTGCCGGACAATTCAAGAACCATGGAGCCTTCTTCCCTTGGGAAGATGGTTGCGTTCAGAATATTAAAGGTCAGATCGTAATCCTTGACCAGGTTGCAGACCAAGGGTTTCTGAACCTCCGTTTTCGGGAACCTTAACATCAGTATTTTTGAGTACACGGGAAAATCTTTCTCCTATGGGTTGATCATGATATCAGGCCCTCATTTAATTGGAATTCGGTTGGCTTGTCAATATCTTATCGATTTTTTATTTGACACGAGAATTATCTTTTGATTAAGTAAATACGTTTTCCCAACACCCGTTCATTTTACATCTTCCAAACCATTTCGTCTTTTATTTCAACCATAACTGCGGCGTTATCCATCCATAAATCAATAAGGAGGCACGTCATGCCGGATAAAAAAAGGAGGTCCTATGATCAAGTCCATACGCATGGATAGAGATATTCCCATGGAAATGAGGGATGGTGTGGTTCTGCGTGCCGATGTCTTTCGTCCGGATGATCAAGAAAAGCATCCGGCGATTATTGTGCGTACCCCTTATGATAAAGGTCCGTCCACCCGGAGTGATTTTTTCTCCCCCACAGAGGGGGCCTTTGCCGGATATGCCGTGGTGATTCAGGATACCCGGGGACGATTTGCCTCGGAAGGAGAATGGGTCTCCGGGGCCTCGGAAGGTCTGGATGGGTATGACACCGTCGAGTGTGTGGCCAATAGCTCCTGGTGTGATGGTAACGTGGGCATGGCAGGGGCTTCCTATCTGGGCCGCAACCAATGGGATGCAGCCCAGGAAGCACCTCCCCACCTTAAAGCCATTGCTCCCCATGTCATTTCCGCCGGTAAACTCAGCGAATTCAGAAGGGCCGGACTCATTGACCTGGAATCCGCCATCAGCTGGTCCACGGCCATGGCAGTGGACACCCTCACCAAGCTGGCGAAAAAGGGGGTCGATGTTTCCAAAATGGCGGAAGCCGTAAAGTATGCTTCGGAAAACACCGAAGAGGCCTGCGGTTTTCTGCCGTTGAAAGATCTTCCCCTTTTTCAATTCGAAGAACTGGGGAAAGGCGCCATGCAGCGCATGGGGGACATTCCAGAAGGCATAAAAACCGAGGAAGATATCTACTGGGCCTATAAAAAGATCCAGGTGCCGTGCATGCATGCCGGTGGATGGTACGATATGTTTTGCGGAGACACATTTTTGAATTTCCTCAATATGAGGACAATTGGCGGCTCTCCCATTGCGAGGCAAGGGCAGCATGTTCTGATGGGGCCCTGGCTTCATGGCTCCCGGCTTCACAACCTGGTGGGTGGCTGTAATTTCGGACGCTATGCCACCGGACCCGGGTCTTTTGCCACAGCACGGCACATCGCTTTTTTCGATAAATACTTAAGGGGGATTGACAGCAAATACCTTGTCCCGGTCCGGTATTTTGTCATGGGAATCAAGAAATGGAAAAATGCCGACACCTGGCCCCTTCCCCAAACCGATTGGCAGCGATTTTATTTCCACAGCCGGGGGCATGCCAACAGCCTCACCGGCGATGGAGTGCTAAGCCGCAATGAACCCGGAAACGAGCCGCCGGACAGGTATATCTACAATCCCCTGGATCCGGTGCCTTCCAGAGGCGGCAGAATCAACCCGGATATGAATATCCCCGCCGGACCCCTGGATCAAACCCTTGTGGAACAGCGAAACGATGTGCTTTGCTACACCACCCCGGAACTCAAAGAACCGCTGGAGGTCACGGGACCCGTAAAACTTCACCTGTTCGCCGCCACCAGTGCGGTGGACACGGATTTTATCGCCAAGCTGGTGGATGTCCATCCCAATGGACTCTCCATCAATATCGCCGAAGGGTTTCTTCGGGCCAGGTACAGAAAATCAATCCTTGGGCCTGAAGCGGTCAACCCCGGCCAGATCAATGAATACGTCATAGATCTGGCCTCAACCAGTATTGTTTTCGGCCAGGGGCATTGCATTCGGGTTCATATCACCAGCAGCGAATTCCCGAGATTCGACCGGAATATGAATACCGGCAATCCCATTGGTGAAGACGCCCAAGGCGTTCCGGCCATGCAGACCATTTTTCATCAAAAGGATTATGCGTCCCACATTGAATTGCCGGTGATCCCGAAATGATTTAACAATGAAATCACATCACCGGTTCATTGGTTCAACCTTCAAAGGACCGGGATTGATCGTAGGGGCCGAAAAGGGCCTTTCCTTTTTCCGTTAAAAAAGCGTGGTACAGCATATCCGCGACAAATTTGATAACGTCTTCGATGGAATATTTATTGTCCATGGAGGCCCGCGTCATGGCCACCTCATCCAGGAGAACGTTGAAAAAGGCCAGAAGTTCAGGATCTACTTCCCGTATGATACCGGCCTTCATGGCGCCTTTTATCTCTCTGGTTACATTTTCCATGAGCTGTCCGTAAATGGCGGACAGCTTTTCTTTGGCCCACGGATCCCCGAGAATCGCCCCGGACCTTAACTGGTTGAGGATTTCACCTATTTTCGGATAATGGGACGCAAAAATTTCAAACATCAGGGTCGTTCTTCTGACCGGATCCTTTTCTTCCGCCAGGGCGATCTGTGTCTCTTTTTTAAAGTTGTTGATGACATATTCAATGGTTTCCGCAAAGAGTTCCCGCTTGTCCATGAAATAGTGATAAAACGTGGGGGCGGATATACCGACCTCCCTGGCGATATCCCGAATATTGGTGAGATAGTATCCTCGGTTGGAGTACAACCTAAGGGTGGCTTCTATGATCTCCTCCTTTTTCTTTTGTATCTTTTCCTTTTGACCTGTACTTTTACTCTTAACGGGTGCGCTTGAGTCTTTGACCAGAGAATACCCTTCACTGATTTTATGTTTGATAAGGTCCAAAGGAACCCGCGAGGTCTTGGCGGATTTCAAATAATCCAGTTTAATCTTCTGTATGATGTCCAACCGTTTGACATGGCTTTGGTCATAGTAGGCCATGGTCTGCCCGGTTTTATACGGCTTGTGCAGGAGTCCGTAATTGACATAATGATGAATGGTTGATCGGCTGACTCCGGATATTTTTTCCAATTCAGAAATCGTCATGCCTTCTCTTTTTGCCATGGTTCTATCCTCATTAAACGGTTTTCGGTGCAGCGCATTGTGAAAAAATAGAGCGACCGCTGGTTCGGAAGTGTTTTGCATGAAATTATAAAGTATTTATTAAAGAGTGATTCTATAGTGTAAATCATTATGGGTGTCAATTATAGACTATATTTTCAATCATCTATCTGGTTCTATCCACTGAACGGTGTTCTATCCAATCATTTTTCACCATACATTCAAGTGGTTTAAATCTTTACGGGCGTTCGTATGGCCTGTTTTTTTCAACGGACAACCATGGGCAATATTATTCCATGCTTCATAAAGGGGTGTTCCATGCGATTCCCCTCCGTTCAGTCATTTGGAGAAAACCGATCACCCGAAACCAATAGGTCTTGTGATTCGCCATAAATACGGCGCCTATATTGGAGGGCTTTTTTATCTTTGAATTATTAAGGAATATCGGGTTGGCTATATAAGATCGAAAAGAAGCTTGACAAGCCATATTGATTATATTAAATCATTTTATAAAGTTATATCAATAATTGATTTTATTTATAATTTTCTATTCTCCCAATAAAACAAAGCAATTCTTTTGATCCACTGTTTTACAATCGTTTATGAACGATCATTTCAGCCATGCTTTAGATAATTCATTAGAATTTAAAGTGTTCCATCATCAAGTCATTGAAATACCCTTAAGGCCATTATTCAGTACTACTTGATCCATACTTTAAATATTAATTCTGACGAGAAGGAGAGGCGGATGAAGCGATTAATGAAGCGAGGCAGGAGGAAAAGAAACTGTTTCATGTGTTTCATGTGGATGTCTCTGTTGCTGTTATGGGGCATGGCTATGATGGTTCCGGCAGGAGCTTTGGCCGGGGAGCCGGTTCTGCATTATTACGATAAACTTTTGGATGTATCTTTGCTTGAATCCGGGCAGATCTGGGCCGTGGGCCATGCCGGGAAATTGATTCATTCGGAAAATTTCGGCAAGGACTGGGTTTCCCAGGATGCCGGGACCCTGAAGGGCCTGTTTTCGGTGTGTTTCGTCACGCCGGAAAAGGGTTGGATCTCAGGAGAATTGGGCCAGATTCTGCATACGGAAGACGGCGGCAAAACCTGGGCGGTTCAGGGTGAAGGGGTGACCACCCTGCCCCTGTTGATGATCCGCTTTCTCAACGAGAATGTGGGCTGGGCCACCGGTTCGGTCGGAACGATTCTGAAAACCAATGACGGCGGCAAAACCTGGGTCAAGACCGGCTATTCCCGGGATATGGCCTTCAACGACCTGTATATTTTCAATGAGAACAAGCTTTATGCAGCCTGCGAATTCGACAATGTCATGATGACCGAAGACGGTGGAGAAACCTGGAAGGCCCTCATGGAAGAGGGTTTCGGGGAGCCGGGCAATTTCTTCGGCATTGACTTCATCGACGAAAACAGAGGGTTTGCGGTGGGCACCGGCGGCAACATCAAATATACCATGGATGCCGGAGCCACCTGGCAGACGGCTGAGAACAATGAAACCAAGAAGACCACCCTGATGAAGGTGAAGTTTTTCGATGACAAGACAGGGGTTGCCATTGGTCTGGACGGAGCCATGGTCTTCACCAAGGATGGAGGGTTAACCTGGGATCCACCTTCCCCCATCACTCAGTTCACCTGGTTTTCCGGCCTGTCGATTCTGAAGGATGGCCGGGGGGTGGTTGTGGGGGTCGGCAATGTGATTCTCACCAGCGATTTCGGAAAAACATGGACCAACCCCATCGAGGATGTGAGATGACCCCGTCGGGAATCAAAAGAACCAATAAGGAGAGGAGTAAATATACCAATGGATAAAGCAATTATCGGTTTGATCATGCGATTCCGTAAAATCACCCTTTTCACGTTGATCGCCATCACTGCGGTGTTCGGGTACGGGATCACCAAAATGGCTTTTTATACCCAGTTCATGGATTTGTTTCCCGCAAACCACCCCTATGTGAAGATTCACAAGCAATTCATGGAATATTTCGGGGGGGCCAATGTGGCCACCCTGGTTCTGGAAGTGAAGGAAGGGGACATTTACAACAAGGACACCCTGGAGAAGATGATTCGCATTCAGGAGATGGTGGAGCGCATCAACGGTGTAAACCCGTTCCAGTCTTTTTCTCTGGCCAGTCCCAGGGTCCAGAAGTCCTCGGCCATCGCAGGCGGTATTGCCATGGAGCGGGTGATGAAGGAAGTTCCCACCAACAACGCGGACATGTTCAATTTAAAAGCCCGGGTGTTTTCCAGTGAAGCCTACGGCAACTGGGTGTCCACGGATCTAAAAGCCCTGAGGCTTCAGGCCTCCTTCCTGGAAGGCACGGTCAAGATCGACTACACGGATCTTTTCAAGGAATTCATGAAGATTCGCAAGGCCGAGGAAGACGCCAACCATTCCATTCATCTGGCCGGGGTGCCCATTCTCTACGGATGGGTTTACAGCTATATTCCGGAAATGACCATGCTATTCGGCGTCAGCATTCTGATTCTCGTCCT
>VMSV01000175.1 GCA_013791935.1 Desulfobacteraceae bacterium
ATGGCCTCCATTTTCTGGGTTTTAATCAGTTGAATCTGAAGCTCTTCCTTTTCCCTTTCCATTTGGTTTCTATTGGAAACATCCAGGCCGGAGCAGAAAACGCCCTCCACCTCCCCTTCGGGGGTTCTCAAAAGGGTGTTATGCCAGAGGATGTCCAGCTCTTCGCCCTGGCGATTCAGGAGAACGTTTTCATAGTCGATAAGATGCCTTTCATCTCCTTCGAGCATACTCTGGAAAGCGATTTTTGCCCTTTGCTGCTCTTCCTTCGGCAGAAAACCGTCAAACCAGTTCCGGTTCAGGACTTCGGATTCCGGGTATCCGATGGTTTCACAGCCTTTTTTATTGATCAGCCGGACGTTACCATCCCTGTCCAGGGCAAGAAGGATGACTCCCGCCGTATCCAGGTACATCTTGGCCCGGTCTCTCTCCTGTTTGATCTCGGTGACATCCATGGCTGTGAAGGTTACCCCTTCGGCAAGATCCCCGGGATTGACGGGCACCGAACTCAGAAGCACATGAATGATCCCACCATTTTTGCGGACAAAACAGGTTTCAATCGAACCCCAGCCATTGCTGTGAATGGCGTCGTATTTTTCTTTCCCCACCCTGAGGAATTCTTCATCGGAAGGGTAGAGAATTCTTGCGCTCTGACCCAAAAGCTCTTCCCGGGTTCTGCCCACCATTTCGCACATCTGTTGGTTCACCCACATCAGCATCCGGTCGGAAACCAGGCCAATGCCCATGGGGGCGGCACTGAGGACACTGTTTAAGGCCATTCGGGTTGTTTTCAGATGATGGTCGGATTCTTCAGAGTGCTCTAACTTGCGCTCCAGATCGGCCACACGTTGGATCAGTTCTTCATAAGTGGGTTGTTCAGCCATGTCTGCACCTCTTAAAGGGTTGAGACGTCAAGAACGCTCCTCACGGTTCCTGCGATTTCGTGCAAAACCAGCGGTTTCATAACAAAGGCTTTGATGCCCAGAGATTTGGCATTTTCCTCAGTTATGGCCTCACTGAATCCTGTGCACAAAATAATGGGCATTTCCGGTCGTATGAGAAGAATTGCCTTGGCAAGTTCAACACCAGGCAGGGTGGGCATGGTTTGGTCCGTGATGACCAGATCAAAGTCGTGGGGATTGGCATGGAAGAGGTTCAGGGCTTCGAGGCTGCTGGTTGTTGCGGTGACCTGGTAACCCAAATACTTGAACATTTCGCTGCCAAGCTTGACCAGGGTTTTTTCATCATCCACAAACAAGATTCTTTCCGTCCCCCCGGGAATGATTTTTGGAACTGTTCTTTTAATATTGGCCCTGAAATTTTGAATGACCGGGAAATAAACCGTGAAGACTGTGCCCTTGCCGGGCTCGCTCTTCACCGTGATGTCGCCGTTGTGACTCCTCACGATCCCGTGAACCACGGATAATCCAAGACCCGTACCCTCTCCCTTCAGCTTGGTGGTGAAATAAGGCTCAAAAATCCGGTCCAGAATTTCCGGCGGCATGCCGTGGCCCGTATCCCGGACAAGAATTTTGATATAAGGACCGGGGGCCAGGTTCACCAGAAGGTCTGTTTGGTGATCTCCGATTTCTTCTCTTGCAACCTCCACATCAAGGACTCCGCCTTTTTCCCTCATGGCATGACCGGCATTGGTGCATAGGTTCATGAGAATCTGATGGATCTGGGTGGCATCCCCGTAGATGGCTTCTTTAATGGTTTCCACCTGCTTGGAGATTTCAATGGTGGAGGGAAGAGAGGCCCGGAGGAGCTTCAGGGTTTCCATGACCACGGGCACGATGAGCAGGGGTTTCTGTTCCGGCTCACTCTGGCGGCTGAACATGAGGATGCGCTTCACCAGGTCCTTGGCCCGGTAGGCGGCTTCCAGAATCTTGCTGAGATGGGATTCGATTTCCTCTTCATCCATCTTGCGAAAGAATTCCAGCAGTTCGCTGTATCCGATGATGGCGCCCAGAATATTGTTGAAGTCATGGGCGATCCCGCCGGCCATGGTGCCGATGGATTCCATTTTCTGGGATTGGGCCAGTTGGGTTTCGAGCTTTTTCCTTTCGGTCAAGTCCACAATAAAGCCCCGGAGCCCCGTGATTTTGTTGTTTTTGTACCGTGCTGCCGCAAGAACCATTCCCGGAAAAACTCGCCCGTCCTTGCTCAGGAGCTGATATTCTTTGATGCCGATTTCTTCCCCGTTGAGAATACGGTTGAAGTTTTTGATGGCCTTGTCCCGGTCCCGGGGGGCCACCATGTCAAAAATACTCAGGCCCTGTTTAAAGTCCTCCATGGAGTATTTGAAATAGGTGTAGGCATTTTTATTCACAAAAACAAGCCGGCCGTTTTCATGGGTCTCGAAAATGGTCTCCGGCAGGAGTTCGGCCAGTTCCCGAAATCTTTCCTCACTTTCCATGAGCTTCTGCTCGATTTTTTTCCGTTCCGTGATGTCGATGGCAGCGCATCTGAGACCAACAGGAACATTGTTCTCCTTGACTTGGTGCATATTGACCAGAAGCCATTTGGTTTTACCGGACCGGGTTTTGATTTCATACTCGTTCAGGGGTGTGACGACCTGCCCTTTACTGATTTTCCGGGTGATTTCGTTGAATTCCCTTTTGCTATTCTCGGTCATGAGATCATACGGGTCGGTATTAAGAAGCTCTTCCCTTGAATATCCCGTCTGTCCTGAGGAAAAGCCATTCAGGTCCGTGAATTTGCGTGTTTGGTAATCAATCTCGTAAAAGCTGACGGGAAAATGCTCGACCAGGTCCTGGTACTGCCTTTGAATGGAGCCCAGCCTGTCATGGGCGTGTTGAAGGGCAAGAAGTTCCCCCTCTTTTTTTTTCAGGCGGTCTTTTAATTCATCAACAGTGGGGTCCTGGATCATTAAAACACCTATAATTTAGAGGAGTGTTAAACGCTTTTGCCAAAATACTAACAGATAAAGAACAGGATATCAATTCAAACTCCTTTTATTCTATTAGATTTTTGAGTTTTTATAAACATTGCGCAAAACTCCTGCCGATTGCAGGTCATTTCCCGTGGAAACCCTTCCTTAAGCCCGGATGTCCTTCTATAGCAAGGCGTTTGAAGGAAGGCCCTGCCGGCGTCTTTTCCAGTACACCACCCTGGAAAGGGCTTTTGCGAATTTTTCCAGGTCGTAAAATACCGGCAGTTTCGCTTTCACCAATGCGGAGGATACGTCCAGGAATTCCTCCATACCCGAAAGGTCCATGGGGGGGCGCAAAACCGCAAACACAGGCTTTCCATTTTCGCGTTCCGCATTCAAAAGCGCCGCAACAAAATCCCGTTTGAATTCATTGGAAGAAAAGCGGTTCATGCCCCAGCGGCTGATGGGATGAAAACCCTGATGGTAGGCCATCATGTGAACTTCCGGCATCTTTCCCATAATGGCCAGGGCCTGTTGAATGGCCGCCGGAGAGGCCATGTTGGGGGTATCCAGGGGGTTGGCGAAAATGCTGCCGTCCACCGGCAAAACCTTTTTAAGCTCCTGCTGGGTGTCCGGGGAAAGGGCCGGAAGCCTGAGCCCCTCCTTTTCCAGAACATCCCCGGCAAACACGCTGGGGCCGCCCCCGGCGCCGAGGAGAGCGATTCCACTGCCTGCCGTTATATTTTCCGCAAAAGAAAGCATCACCAGAACATCCATCATCTCTTCCAGGCTGTCCGTTACCATTACATTGGCCTGGCTGCATACGGCATTGAACACGGCAACGGACGAGGTCATGCTGGCCGTATGACCGAAGGTAGCCCGCTTGCCGGCTTCGGATTTTCCCCCTTTGTAAAGGACAACGGGCTTTTTGAGGGCGGCTTTTTTGAGGGCGGCTTTAAAATCTTTTCCATTTTTCGTGCCCTCGATATAGAGGGAGATAATTTTCGTGTCCGGGTCTTC
>VMSV01000184.1 GCA_013791935.1 Desulfobacteraceae bacterium
CCACGAGGATGATCGGAAGTCATTTTCCCAAGCCATGGCTCAGCTTGGAGAATGCTTGCTTACGTTCCGATTTCTCAATAAAAACGGAGATGAATTGAAATGCCTCACGGGAATGGTTCCCATTCCTTGGGATGGAAAAACCGGTGTATTGCTGTCTTTGCGAGACCTTTCCCCACGAAAGGAATTTGAAGGCCAACTTCAGCAAACCCAGAAAATGGAAGCCCTGGGCACCCTGGTTGCTGGTGTGGCCCATGAAATCAACAACCCCGTCAACCTCATTATGTATAATATGCCTATTATAAAAAATATTTGGAATGATTTCATGCCCGTGCTGGAACAATATTCCCAGTCCAATCCCGGAATAAAATTCGGCGGCCTGAAATCCTCTTACCTGAAAGAGAATCTCCATCAGCTTCTATCCGATGTGGATATGGCGGCCAACCGGATTGCCAAAATTGTTGAAGACCTGAAAAACTTCTCCAAGCAATCGGATATTTCAAAAAAAGAACCCATGAGAATCAATTCGGCGGTTGAAGGTGCCCTGCGCCTGGCTGCATCCACCTTAAAAAAATCTAGAATATCCGTTGAAATGCATCTTTCGAGCCATTTGCCCGAAATTGAAGCCAACCGTCACAGTATTGAGCAGGTGATTCTGAATATCATCATCAATGCGGCCCAAGCTATTGATCATGATCATGGTGTGATAAAAATCCACACCAGCTATGAAATTAAATCCGGACAGCTGCTCATCACCATTGAGGATAATGGCCCCGGCATAGACCCTGCCATGGGCAACAGGATATTCGACCCTTTTGTCACCAGCAAACAGGCCCACGGAGGAACCGGTCTGGGATTGTCCGTAAGCTACAATCTGGTGAAAGCCCATAACGGGGAAATTTCCTTCAGGAATCTTGATGATAAGGGCACACTCTTTTTAATTCACCTTCCTGTGAAAACAAAAGGCAAGACCTACAAGGTTCTGGTGGCGGATGATGATGAACTGATTCGAGAAATCATCGTTAGGATGTTGAAACGAGAAGAAATCTTTCTGGTGGAAGAGGCCTTTAACGGAATTGAAGCCTGTATCAAACTTGGAACTTACAAGCCTGATCTTTTGATTCTTGATATTATGATGCCGGAAATGGATGGCCTGGAAGTCTGCCGAAGCATCACCCGAACTGATGAATTCCTGGGCCTGAAGGTGCTCATCACCACAGGACACCCGGAACATGCAAAGGTTTCGGAACTCCGGGCCCTGGGATTTACCAACATCATGGGAAAACCCTTTAACCTCAAGAATTTTTCATCCGAGGTTCACAAAATCTTGACGTCCTGATGACTTGTATTCTATATGATCAGGATTTGTTGAAACAAAGACCCTGGTTTTCATCTTCACCCCATAAAAACATTCTTCATTTCAAAAGAAACCATGAAATCTATTCCTGAAAATACGCCCATACTGGTTATCGACGATGATGACGGACTTCTGCTGAGCATCAAGACCATCCTGCTGAGTGCAGACATGCCGGAGCCAGCCCTTTTGTCCGACGGCAGACTGGTGATGGAAATGATGCAAAAACAGCCTTTCCATTTGGTCCTGCTGGATAATATCATGCCCCACATTACGGGAATGGATATCCTCAAGCAAATCAAGGAGAAATTTCCCGAAACCGAATGCATTATGGTAACCGCAGTGGATGATGTTTCCACGGCTGTTGAAGCCATCAAGTACGGAGCCTACGATTATCTGGTGAAACCCCTGAACAGTGAAAAGCTTAAAATCACCATTCACCGCGCACTGGAAAGATACAATCTCCGAAAGGATCTCTCTCTTCACAAAAGCAAACCGGTTTTTTCCGATCTTAAAAATCCTGAAGCCTTCAACAAACTGATCGCCGAAGACGAATCCATGGCCCTGGTTTTTCATCAGGTCGAGGTGGTGGCCCCCACGGATTACAGCGTGATGATCATCGGGGAGTCCGGAACCGGAAAAGAAGAGCTGGCCGGTATCATTCACAGGTTGAGCCGTCGTTCAAAAAACCCTTTTGTTGCAGTCAATATGGCTTCTTTCAACCGAACCCTGTTTGAGGATGAATTTTTCGGCCATAAAAAAGGGGCCTTCACAGATGCTGCATCAGACAAGGAAGGCTTTTTTGAAAAAGCAGACACCGGCACGCTTTTCCTGGATGAAGTTTCGGAGCTTGAGCTTTCCCTTCAAAGCAAACTTCTGCGCGTGATCGAAGAAAAAGAGCTCTACAGGATTGGCAGCACGTCTTCAAGAATGGTGGATGTGAGGATTGTTACGGCCACCAACCGGAAAATCGATTCAGAAATTGAAAAAGGTGAGTTCAGACGGGATCTTTTCTACAGGCTGAATACCTTCAGCATTAAAATACCGCCGTTAAGGGACAGAAAAAAAGACATCCTGCCCCTGGCCCTGCATTTTACAAATAAACACGCAAAGCTCAACAACAAGACCATTAAATCCCTGGCCCCGGAACTCACCGAATACCTGCTGGACTATTCTTTTCCAGGCAATGTCCGGGAAATGGAAAATATCATCGCAACATCCGTTTTGCTTGAAAAATCCAACAAGCTCTCCCTTTCTTCCGCCATCGCGTTTTTCTCCAACGATATTCCAAACCCAAAACCGGGTGATACCAAATTGTTAACCCTGGATGAGATCGAAAAACAGCACATGGCCAAAATTTTGAAACACGCCAAGGGCAACCGGGCCATTGCAGCAAAAATTCTTGGGGTTAACATCACAACAGTTTATCGAAAACTGGAGAAATACGGTCTTTCAAAGGATGAGTCTTGACGGGTTGTTTGCCGGATGGAAAGTTTTCAGGCGGATGGCGTATCCAGAACCTTTCGAATGGTGGCTGCCAGTTCCTCATGGAGGAAAGGTTTCATGATGTATTCTTTGACCCCGATTTTTTTGGCTTTCTCCGGTGAAACCACCTCGCTGAATCCCGTACACATGATAATGGGCATATCCGACCTTATGCTGAGAATTTCCTTGGCCAGTTCCTCGCCGCTCATGAAGGGCATGGTGAGATCTGTTACCACCAGGTTGAACTTGGCGTGCTGCTTTTGAAAAATATCCAGAGCCTCCATGCTGTTTTGAAGGGAAATCACCTCATATCCCAGTTTTTCCAGCATTTCACCGGCCATTTCAGCAATGGATTCCTCATCGTCCACAAACAGTATCCTTTCGTTGCCGGAGGAAACCAGTTTCGATCTTAATTGTTCTTCTTTTAGAACTTCCTCTTCCTTGGGGATGACGATCTGAAAAGTCGCTCCCTTGTCCGGCTCACTGGTCAATATGATGGCTCCATTTAAACTTTTTATGATGCCGTGGACCACCGAAAGCCCCATGCCGCTTCCTTCACCCAGCTTTTTTGTTGTAAAAAACGGTTCGAATATCCGGTTGGCAATCCGAGGATCAATGCCGGGACCTGTATCGCTCACCGTGAGTTTCACGTATTTTCCAGATGGTAATCCTTCATAGATATAGCGGTTGGATTCGTCAAGATCACAAGTTTCAATCCTCAGGTCCAGATTGCCCCCTTTTTCCCGCATGGCATAGGCGGAGTTGGTGCATAGATTCATCAACACCTGGTGAATCTGCGAAGGATCCGCGTAAATGGTAGGGACATCGCCTGAGTTGTAGCTTAAAATCTGGATACTTTTGGGAATAATGGGGCAAAGCAGAGCAAGGGCTTCCTCCACAATCAGATCCATTCTAACCAATTGTTTCTGCTGCTCGTGCTGCCTGCTGAAGGTGAGGATCTGGTTGACCAGGTCTTTGCCCCTGTGGGCAGCCTTCAAAACCCTCTCCATTCTTTTAAAAAGGGGATTATCCGGGGTGATTTCGGAAATGGTAATTTCCGTATACCCCATGATGGCGGCAAGGATATTGTTGAAATCATGGGCGATTCCCCCGGCCAGGGTGCCGATGGCCTCCAGTTTCTGGGACTGACGAAGATGGGCCGCAAGCTCCTTCCGTTCATCTTCCGCATTTTTCCTCCCGGAAATATCGCGGGCAATGCCGATAAACCCGGCAATATTCTTGTTATCATCCACAATGGGGGTTTTTTTGATTTCAAGCCATCCCTGGTTGCCATTTGCATCCTTCAGAGATTTTTCATACTGAACCGTTTTGTTTTTGCTTAAAACAATATCATCATATTTGCTTAATTTGTCTGCCGTATCCCGGCTCCATACCTGATCCGAAGTCTTGCCGAGAATCATGGATTCCGGCAGATCTATTTCATCCGCAAACACCCTGTTGACCCTTGAATAACGGCCTTTATCATCGGTGAGCCACACCATGTCCGGAAGCATGTTCATCAGGGTGGACATTTGGTTTCTTTTATTCCCCAAGAGAATGCCCATGGATTTGTTTTTTTTTTGGACTTTAAACAGCTTGACCAGAAGAAATAGAATGATGGTGCAGGAAACGCTGATTTGAAAGAGGATGGCAGAAAACCTCAGGAAATCCTGTTTAACGAAAAGGGACAGGAAAACCATCGCAAGATAAGTTGAAACAGCACAAATTGAGATAAGATTGCTTTTATCAGCAAGCCAGCGGAAATTGTTTTTCATTGAAACCAACCCTTGCAAAAAGAAAAAAACTCGAACTTCCATTCCGAACCGAATACAATTTACCGTACTTTATATCTATGGTGATTCTCTTCTACATTTAGCATCGGTCTTTTTATTGTTTTCTTGAATTTTATTATCCAATGCCATTTTTTTATAGATGGTCCCGTTTAATTCGTATCCATACTTTCGCAATCGCCTTGCTTAATTCAATCCAACATAGTCACCTTGTTCAAAGTGCTTGATTTCAGTTGTTGAGCTCTCTATTAATTCTGCCAATATTCCCTGCAAATCCTCACCATATTTGAGCGGATCGGATTCCAGGCCAAGCTTGCCCGTTTGTGTTTTTAATTCATGAATGGATCTATTCAGAAGGCTTAAAGGTATTTCAGGGTCTGCCAGTTGGAAAGCATATTCCTCAAGGGTATTCAGGCAATTTTCTATTCTATGGACCAGATCGGTCTCGTCCTCTTCTTTAACCATGCCCATGGGCAGGATAACCGGCGTTGTTTCAAGCCTGCTTGTTTTAATTTCAGTTTTCTGGCTTTCAGTATTTTTTAAAAGTGTTTCATGAAATATTGAATTAAAACTTACTGTTTTATTTGGTTTATCGGATACAGGTTTTGATATGGGTTTTATCTGTAAAGGATTTATGACTGGTGTATTGACTTTCATCGACGACTCCTTTCATTGCTTTTTCAGCGAACGCTAAGTATTTTTTTCAGTCCTTCTTCAGTGATGTCCGATGCTTCATTCAGAAGGTGAAAAAACACTTTTTCATATCCCCTGGAACGGATTTTTGATCGGGTTTCAGCCATACAGGCGGCCTTTCCAATGGTGATGGTTTTCTCCATTTTTTTAATCAACTCCGTGATTTCCATATCCACCGGAAGGGAAAATTTCCAGACAATGCTTGCAGCTTGACGAAAAATAAACTCCAACTCAAAGTTGGAGGATTCAGAGATATCCCTGCCTTGAACATCATGAAAACGAACCGCATCACAGATATCTTTTGGGATATTGAATCTTTCCAATACCATGGCACCTATTTCCGAATGGGTTGCCCCCAGCACCTCAAGTTCAGCCTCCCGGGTGGGGATATTCTTTTCCTGTTTGATGATATTTATTTTGGCATGTTCTTCATTAAAATACACCACGATAATCAATTTGCCGATGTTGTGAAGTACAGAAACAGTAAAAAGATCATCCAATTCCGAGTAATTTATCATTTCACCAAGAATTCTTGAAATGGCCGCACAAAAATTGGCCTGGATCTGGAATTTCTCAAAACTGAACTGCCGCATATCAATCCTTCGGGTTAAATGGTCGATCAATATAGAGGAAATGAGAATATTTTTCATTTCCTTGAAACCCAAAAGCCTCACAGCATGTTTGATGGCCCGAACCTCCCTTCCCGTTCTGGCCATATTGGCCATCCTGAGAAACCTCGCGCTGAGATCCGGGGACAATTTTTCGGAAATCTTTTCATAATTGGTATCGGGATTATTCAACAACGGAATGATGTCATAAACGGCCTTGTCAATCAGGGGAAGACTTTTAATTTTATTCCCGATTTCTTCTATGGAATAGCCTTTTATCATTTTTGCCAGGACCTTTTGGTTGATAACTATTCTGATTCTAATGATTTACAAAACACCACAACATCTATATCTGCAATATGCGCCTCGACTTTAGTTTTTTTTATTTAAAGAGGATAGATTCAAAACAAAGCCATGACAACCTTTGCCTTGATTTAATCCAATCGCCAATTTATATTCAGGGGGTTTAAAACCTTATTAACGAACCATAACCCTGAGGAGCGTTCCATGAACTTTCAGTTTACCAATGAACAAGAGATGCTTCGAAAAGAAATCCGGCGTTTTGCCCGGGAAAAACTTGAGCCCATTGCCGCAGAAGTTGACGAACTGGATGAGGTGTCCTGGGAGGTGGCCAAAATGCTGGCCGACCAGGATCTTTTCTGCCTGCTCACCCCCAAAGAATACGGTGGCATCGGGCCTACGGCGACCAATGTCTGTATTGCCAGAGAGGAACTCAGCCGGGTATCGGGTCATGCAGACCTTCTTTTTGCGGAAACCGGCCTCTGCGCCTTTCCCATTCGGACCTTTGGCACCCATGCCCAAAAAGAAAAATACCTTACGAAATTTTCCAAGGGTGAAGCTATAGGCTGCTACGCCTTAACCGAACCGGATGCCGGTTCCGATGTGGGCGGTCTTCAAAGTACCGCCGTATTGGATGGAAACGAATATGTGTTAAACGGAACCAAATGTTTTGCCTCCGTTGGACCCTTTGCCCAGACCTATGTGACTTTCGCCAAAACCGATCCTGATGCCGGAACCAAGGGGATTTCCTGTTTTATTCTTGATAGGGACACCCCTGGATTTACCGGCAAACAAATGAAACTCATGGGCCCTCACCCAATCGGCGAACTGACATTCACCGATTGCCGGGTCCCCAAAGAAGCCTTGCTGGGAGAACCCGGCATGGGCATGCGCATTGCCATGAGTACTTTGGATTTCATGCGCATGAGCGTGGGTGCACACGCCGTGGGCATGGCCACCCGTGCTTTTGAAGAAGCCATTTCCTATGCCAAAACACGCAAGGCATTCGGGCAACCCATCGCCGAATTCCAGAACACCCAGTTCAAGCTGGCGGACATGGCCATGGAATTGGATGCGGCCCGACTCCTGGTATACCGGGCCGCCTGGATGAGGGATGAAGTCACCGAACGCGTATCCAAGGAAGCCTCCATGGCCAAGCTCTTTGCCACGGAAATGGCCGGACGCATGGCGGATTTGGCCGTTCAGATTCACGGGGGATACGGTGTACTTCGGGGCACCACGGTGGAACGTTTGTACCGCGCCATTCGACAACCCAGGGTATACGAAGGAACCTCAGAAATTCAGCGAATGGTTATTGGAAGACACATCCTGTCCTAACGCTGTTCTAAACTTTTAAGACTCAAGTATTTTTCTCTACGGGAATCCCGCCCCGTGCTCGTTCATATAAAACAGTAAGGGGGGGCGGGCGACAAAGGACCAACCGAATACACTGAGCACTTCAGGAAGGCCGGAACCCATGTTTCGCATTCGAAGAATATATGACTCGATTTTGCCCATCAATAAAAAAGTCATCTCCCAGGTTCAGGCTATCATTGCTTCCCGGTTCCCACTGATGCATCCGGAAGAAATCGACACCCTTCCGGACAAATTGACCAATCCCATGAAACATGGGTTCCGGGCCATTTTGTTCGTGGCCGAAGGCCAGAGTGGAAACGTTAAGGGCCTGGCCCTTCTTTTCCATGAGCCCACACTTAAGTTCTGTTTTTTGGATATTATTTCATCCGCCAAACAAATTGTCGGTCGAGGTATCGGAGGGGCGATCTATGACAGGACCAGAAGGGAAGCCGCCAATTTAAATTCCATCGGCATTTTTTTTGAGTGCCTGCCCGATGATCCGGAGCTGTGTCCTTTCCCCGATGTTCTCAAAGAAAATGCGGCCAGGCTTAAATTTTATGAACGCTTCGGGGCACGACCCATTACAGGAACGCTTTACGAAACCCCTGTTTCCAAAAACGATTCTTGCCCCCCCTATCTGGTGTTTGACGATCTCGGCAAAAAGCTTGCATTATCTCGTTCCCATGCCCGAAAAATCGTTCGCACCATTCTTGAACAAAAATACAAAGATCTTTGTCCCCCGGAATATGTTACCAAGGTGGTCAATTCCATCCGGGATAACCCGGTCCAACTTCGGAAATTCAGGTACCTTAAAAATGAAGTTAAAGCCGACCCGAACAACGGAACCATTCCGGAGGATTTGAAGATTAGCCTGGTCATCAACGACAAACATGAAATCCATCATGTCCGTGACCGGGGATATGTGGAATCCCCTGTACGAATCAAGACCATATTAAAGGAAATTCTGCCCACGTCTTATTTTACGATTATGCCGGTTCGGCATTTTTCCAAACGGTATATCAAGGCTGTTCACGATTCACAGTATGTGGAATATTTCAAAAAGGTTTGTTCGGTCATCAAGCCTGAAGAATCGGTTTACCCTTATGTTTTTCCCATTCGAAACACCGCCCGTCCCCCCAGGGAACTGCCCATCCGTGCCGGTTACTACTGCATTGATACCTTCACACCCTTAAATAACAATGCCTACCTGGCGGCGAAACGAGCTGTGGATTGCGCGCTTACCGCCGCGGATCATATTCTGGAGGGCCGGCGCATGGCCTATGCCCTGGTAAGACCCCCGGGCCATCACGCGGAACGCAAATCCTTCGGAGGGTTTTGTTATTTCAGCTCCACGGCCATTGCCGCAAATTACTTAAGCGCCTACGGCAAGATTGCCATTCTGGATGTGGATTACCACCACGGCAACGGTCAACAGGATATATTCTACAAGCGCTCGGACGTTCTGACCGTCTCCATTCACGGGCATCCCAATTTTGCCTACCCTTACTTCAGCGGGTTTAAAGACGAAATCGGAGAAGAAGATGGGAAAGGGTTTAACATTAACTTTCCCTTGCCGGAGCATGTGGATGGCAATCAATATCATGAAATCTTAAAAAAAGCCCTGGATCGCATTCGACGGTTTGAACCGAATTTTCTGGTGATTGCCTTGGGTCTGGACACGGCCAAAGGTGATCCCACCGGCTCCTGGATGCTCCGGTCCAAAGATTTTCATGTAAACGGCCAAATGATTGGGAATCTTGGTTTCCCCACCCTGGTTGTGCAGGAAGGCGGATACAACCACAGGAATCTGGGCAGGAACGCCCGGCATTTTTTCAATGGTTTATGGGAGGCACAATGATGACCGGATTAGAAAGTGAAACATGACTTTACGCCCTGAAGAATCCTGGCTCGTTATCCTGGCGGACCCCGAAGGGTTGAACCAACCCCTGCCCTCTTCCCGGCTGGAGACCGGGGATTTGATCCCGCTTTGCAACCTGGCTTATCAACACGGTGTTCTGCCCGTGGTGCTGACCCATCTTGATTCACTGCTACATTCCGACCCGGGAAGTATATTCGTTTCTGCTTCAGATGCTCCCAAGGCTCTTGAAATAATGATTCCCGTCCACAATCGAGTGAAGGAGCGGATTGCCCTGAACCTGTTTCTCACCGTCGAGGCAAGACGATTGCAGCGTGAATTGGCCATCGAAGGTGCAGAGGCGGTGTTGTTGAAAGGCGCTGATTTTGCTCATCGTCTTTATTCGACTGCAACGTTTCGTGCGTTTGTGGACATTGATCTGCTCATTCGGCCCGAAGATTGGAGTATTGTTGCCGCAACCTTGACACGGCTCGGTTACAGGGAACACGAAGTGAACATGAAATACTCAAGCGGTTATTCAGAACGGACCTGGGAACATCCGGCCATGCCCGGCGCGATGGTTGAGGTTCATGACGACCTGGTGAATTCACCGACCCTGCGCCGAGGCGTTTCCGTAAAATTAGGGGATCTGCCCACAGAGATAGCTTCATTCGGCCCCCGGCAAGCCACACCTGCCGGGTTATTGCTCATCGCTTGTGTTCATGCGGCTGCGAGTCACAGCTTCGATAAGCTTCAGCATCTTTGTGACATCGCCCAAGCCGCCCGGGGCCAAGCAGGCCCGGTGGATGCGGATGCATTGCGGAGATGCACGGAACAAACCCATGCGGGTTTCTGCCTCGCCATGGGATTGGCCCTGGCAGCTCGCACCCTGAAGGAGCCCCTCTGCAAAGAATGGATCACCCGTTTGGGCCTTAATCCTCCGAACCTGTTGTTGCGGTGCCTGGTTACACCCTCTTTGGTGGTTCGGGCTCAGGGTAAAGGACGTCGTTTTGGAACATGGCGCCGGCAAATTTTGCGCCAGATGTTGAAGACCCGCCGTTGAGAAACGAGAAGCGGTAGATTTCCCGCAGCCGCCCTTGTAGGGCGGATGGCGGAGGATTGAGGCCTATCCTGTCTAAACTCACCCAGGCATGACCATGCAAACGCTCCTCGGGTGATTCAGGCTCATCAATGCCGAAGTGCAAACACAAGTCGGCATCCCCTGGATCCAGAAAGCGGAATAAGACCAGTGAACGAAGGTAGCAGGTATTTCGACCCTGTAAGCCCGGCAGGCGTAACCACCGCCGAGTGAGCCTTTCGATCCTTGCATAATCGCCTCTTCCACGGGGAGACACGGAAAGGCGAAGGAGAAAAAGCGGCAGATCCATACGCTTCAAGCGCGCAGGAGCCCGGAAAATAAAATGCCCGACAGCCAGCCAGAGCGGTAACCCTCGACCTTTCAGGGCAATGGTTGATAGCGGTTTCATGCTCGGAACGATTCCTTTACCGAGACTTGATGCTTGCGCAGTTTGTAAAAGGTCGAAGCAAACCCCAGGTGCTGGGAAAGGTGTTTCACCAGCAGCCCGCGCCGGACAAGCCCCCTTTCGCCTTGCCAGGCGCATGCGGCCAATGCCAACTTCATCAGCTTCATCCATGCCTTCAACTCAGAATGAAAAGACCATGGCCATCGGTCGGCATATCGGTTAAGAAAATAGGCGTAACCCACGCCGTAGTTGCGCTGCTGCCGCCAAAGTTCCCCCCAGGAAGCGCGGTGCCGGTGCAGCACCAGGGCGCCGGGAACCAGCTTCAATGACCCACCGAAGCGACGGGTTAGGCGCATATGAAGATCGGGCGTTTCATAGTGCCGCAGTGCTGGATCAAACCCCCCCACCTCAAGCAAATCTGAACGCCGGTAGACGAGATTGCAGCTCGGCGCCCAGGGAAAAGCCTCATGTCGCATATATTGCTCCGCATCCAGGGCACCGATGAGATCCATGAATCTGGCAGCCGGCGTCTGGGAGTTAAAACCCAGGGTCCGGCCTGCGAATCCCAGGGTGGAGCGGTCAGCCGATTCCGCCGCCGCCAGCAACAACGGAAGCCAGCGCCTAGAGGGGATGCAATCCGCATCCGTAAAAGCCACCCACGGTGCGCGGGATTTTGCCACGCCAGCATTGCGGGCGGAAGAAACCCCCTGGTTCTTTCCCAGACAAAGGACATGGGCTCCGCCTGCTTTGGCCAGTTCGGCTGTGACATCCGAAGAACCGTCATCCACAACGATGAACTCCCATTCGTCTTCCGGCAAAGGTTGAGACATAACGGCTCGTACGGCCTCAGCAATGGTTGCCGCTGCGTTGAAAGCAGGGATGATGACTGAAATCCGAGGGTTCACGAGTTATGATCCTTTCGTCGCTGATCGAAGAATCCTCTCCAAAAGTGCTTCGTCCATCCCCTGTAGTAGTCTTCAAACTCCCATCGCTGTGGATGGATCCATGGACAGAACCGCCGGCCCAAGGCTACCAGTGGTGAGGCCAGTGACAAGGTGGTTAGGCTGAAGAAAACACTGAAGGCATCCAATGGTGTCCATGGGGCAAGTTGCGGATGGCGGTGTTGAAATTGTGCATATCCCGCTCCGTGCCAATACGCCTGATGCCACAAGGCTTCGTCGGTGGTGCGGTGATGGTGAAACAGAATGGCTTGGGGCACGAAGCGGATGGGCACTTCAAATTGCTTACAAAGACGTGTCGAGAAATCCACATCCTCGCCGCTGGACATGGTTTCATCCCACCCGCAAACAGCTCGGGCCGCTTCACGCCGTACGGCGACATTCATCCCCACGGCAAAGGGGTGAAGAGGATGGGCGTGGGTCAGTTCCGGTGAATAGGCACCGCGGGCATCGGCGAAACGCTCGGCTGCGGTTTTGGGCTGCCAGGCATGGATCGGACCAGTGGCGAGCACGACGGCGGGTTCGGCAAAAACGGAACACAAGGAGCTCAGCCATCGGCGGGTCGGAATCGTATCAGAATCCGTAAAAACCACCACCTCCGAACTTGCATGGGATAGGCCGAGGTTTCGCGCGGCAGACGGACCGCGGATCGGTTGACGCAACACGGTCACGCCTTGGCTTTCAGCAAGTTTTACCGTATCATCGGTGGAACCGTTGTCCACCACCAGGATCTCCATGACTCCCGGTAACCCGGCCTGATGCTTCAGGGAGGCAAGCAGGTCCCCCAGGGTATCCGCACCGTTTAGCACGGGGATAACCACAGTGACCACGGGCGAAAAACTCATGGCAGCAGGTCTCTCATGATGTCCAGCAGGCGGGTGGACAGGGTTGGCAAATCGAAAGCGTTTTCACCGATCATAACCCTTGCCCCTCGGAGATGCGGTGCCAATGCGGCAACACAGGCCATCAAGGGACGCGCATGTTGAGCATCGCTTGGAACCGCCACTTGTTGCAGCAGGGTTGCAAATATATGGGTTGGATCCAACGGCTCAACCATAAGCGGAAGGCTTCCCCCGCGTTCGAGTCGGATCACCGCCATGGGCACGGCACGGTTCAGCAAGCGATCGGGCCATAGGCTCTCAAATTGAACCACCCGTTTCTCCGTCCAACGTGAATATCGCGGCGCATCAGCCACCACAAAGGTTTCGGGAAACCATCGGACCGTGGCCGGGTGGAGGTGAAACCTTCGCGCCATGGCACGAGCGATCACCTGGTTGCCTTCACGGCGCAGGAGGATTTTATCGTCGCCCAAAGTACGCCAACCCTGACGCAACAAGGACGCTATGAATGTTGTTTTACCGACGCCGGACGGTGCGCACACAAGGACACAGCGATCATCTTCCGGCGGGATTAATGAACCGCCATGTAGCGGTGTCCAGCCTGAATTCGCCCAACCCCGTGCCAGCAGCAGCACCAGTTGCTGCTCAATTTCTTCAATGACCGTTTCACGATCCGGATGATCCGGCACCAGAATGCGGGCACTGTGGCGAGCAAGATCAAAGTCCATCCAAACACCGATTTCGCTGAGCGAGTGCAATGTATCTCCCGATCGATCCACCCGCAACCTGTAGGATTGGAGGTAGCGTCCCGTGGGTCGTACCGTATTCCGGGGTTTGGCCCCGGTCTCGATACTCGCGTGATAGATGATTTCAGGGGAAGACCAGGGCGCGTCATACTGGTTTAGAAGGCTATGGAGTGCATCAGGCAGTGTTGGATCATCAAAGTCGAGACGCAAGGTAATGGGCCCGCAGTCATAGCAAACCGTACGGCTGAAACCGGATGTTTTTGAAACTGTCATTCCGCTAACGGAAGCCCCGGGTCAAAGGCGCTGACCATGATCCGTTGAAGCGGATCACGGTGCTTGGTGAGGATTGGAGCACCCCATGAAATTGAGCTGATCGGCTCTTTCGCCAAATTTCCGTTGGTTGAAGGCTCGATCAGGTCCTCGGCCTTGATTTGATCCAGAAGGGCCTGAATGGCGGGGTCTCGGGGGCTTGCGCCCCAGCGTTCACACGCCTGATAAACTTCGGCAAATGTGGTGCCGTTTTCAAACATCAGGGCCACAGCCCATGCGCTGGCATTTGCGGAAAAGAAGAACTTTGATCGCAAGTCCAATAATACTGCGCCATCGTTGAGTACAGTGGAAACTATATCGGGCCGCAGGATCCAGTGGCAGTTATCGTTCATAGGCACCATTGTTTTTTTATCCGTTAAAATTCCTTAAAATTAAATAGTTCCTACAAAACAGCCGTCAGAAAGTCAACAAGTTGTTGCTTGTACAGAGAATAATTGTATGGGTCTGCGGAAACACTCGGCTATTGGATCTGTTTGCAGCTTGTAATGCTCTCCCCGCCGGGTAAACAGGCATTGCAGGAGATACAATCAGCGGTGTTCGAGCCTTCTCCCGATTGCCATTGCCGGGGAAGATCCGGTTGCCGGATCAGGGCCCGGGACATGGAAACAAAATCCACAGCCCCGGATTCAAGGACTTCTTCAATTTTGCCCGGGGATTTTAGTCCACCCACTAGAATAATCGGGATCTTGACCTTTTTCTTGATGGCAGACGCTGCCGGGAGAAAATAGGCTTCCTGGTCCATGCGGTTGATTCCGGTTCTGGCTTCCGGAAGCATGTAGGGTGCAAAGCCAAGATCTTCCTTGCTCCGGGTAACCGTTTCCCACATCCCCCCGCTGATTTCAAGGGCTGAGAAGCCGGTTTCTTCCAACATTTTTGCAACCCTTACAGCTTCCTCCAGGTTTGTGCCGTCGGGAAAAAAATCCGTGGTGTTCATCTTGATGAGAATGGGAAAATCTTGTCCGGCCAATTTTCTGCCTTTTTCAAAAATTTCCCTCACAATTCTGGTCCGGTTTTCAGTGGAGCCCCCGTAAGCATCCATCCTTTTGTTGGTATGTGGAGAGAGAAAAGAGCTGAGGAGCCAGCCATGGGCCGCATGGAGCTGCACCCCGTCAAACCCCGCCTCCCTTGCCCGGCTGATGCCATGGGCGAAGGCGTCCACGATTTCCTGAATTTCTTCCAAGGCGAGTTGTCTGGGTGTACGTCCGAACAAGACATCCCGAATGGCGGAAGGGGCCACGGGCTCAGTATGAGGGGGATCATCTGTAGGAGGGATCGTCTCAGGGGCCGGAGACGCACCATTTCTCAGCATGGCAGTGACCATGGCCGGAGGGAAATAAGGCAATATTCCCGGAATGTCTTCGGCTTCAAGCACCTGCCGTCCCGGAAGATGAAGCTGAACAATAATTTTGCAGTCGTTTCCCAATTCATGCACAGCCCTTGAAATACGCTCAAGGCCGGGGATGAACCTGTCTTCATCAATTCTCATGGATCGATGGGGGGAATGAAATTTTCCCATGACGCAGGCAATGCCCGTCACAATCATGCCCACCCCACCCTTTCCCAGATCCCGATATAAATTCACGAGACCATCGGTGACTTCTCCGTGGGGGGTTGCCCCATTTTCATAGGTGGCGGATCTGATCAAGCGATTTTTTATCTCAAGATGCCCGATTTTTGCCGGTGTGAATGTCATTGAATGATTCATGGTGGCGCACCTTTCTTTGTTTGTTTTTTTGATTCGGGGATGTTTATGATTAAACGATAACCGAACAATAATCAATGAAAGATCGGATCTGTCCCCATGGTGTTTCGGAGAGGTGAAAGGCTTTGCTTAAAATCAAAAAGGGCTATCCTTTCGGATAGCCCTTTGTCTCGTGGTATTGGGGGATACCACGTTATACGGGGAGCAAAAAAATGCTAGAACCCTTCCAAATCATCCTCATCAAACGGTATCAGCTGTTCGGGGGTAATGACGCGGGGGGTCATAACATTTCGGGGAACCATGGTCTTTTCAAAAATTTTATGTTGATTGGCCGGTTTCATTACACCTTTTTTAGCAAAACCCGCCAAAGGATTTTTCTTTGCAGA
>VMSV01000172.1 GCA_013791935.1 Desulfobacteraceae bacterium
ATCGAAACAATATTTTATTTCTCTTGGACTTTTCCTGCCGGGAAATTAACCTTCCTGATCAGCCGAACCGCCTTGGTACGTGATCCGTATGCCGGGTGGCGTGGGAGGGGGTGGCCGTGAGGTCACTCCCTATCCCGATAGAATTCCCTCATTAGTCAAATTCGGGTTTGAAATCTGGATCTACCCACACTGATATGACTTGTTCAGGTTTTAGTTCCACTTCAGGCTGTTCCTGCAATAATGAAAGGAAACTGAAGATGGATTCAGAAATTTTTGTTGCTTTGTCAGTTTCATGATCCCAAAAAAATATCCTGTTTTTGTTATCTATAAGATACTCATTACCACAATCGTCCTCGGCAAAGACTTTATATTTTTTAAAACCCAGTCTCTTCTTTTTCCACACCTCAGGAAGGAACAAATTACGAATACCATACCAGTTCTCACCAAGGATGAAGGTGTTTTTCTTTGCCAATAAAGACTTAGCGGCTTTTATTTCTTTGCTAATAGGTTCTTTCATATTTCAAATTCTAACGGTTGAATTGTGGGGCCGCGGCTTTTTGCGGTCCCACACAAATGAAAGGTTAGCCTCTATTATTTATATTATTTACGGAAATTCCATATATTTTTGTTTCAGTTTCTATGAAATCTGGAATTGATGAGTAATTCTCTTCGTTTGTTTTATAACTTTTTTTACAGTACTTTTCATTTAACATGAAAGATATAACCTTTGGCAAAGAATCTACATGTTGAACTCTTTGGTAAAAACTGATTGGATCAGAAATTGTAAAATTCACGTCAGCCCGAAATGGATTTGCTCTTGGAGGACACCCAATAAAATCTATTTGAACCATGGTTTGTTTGCTTGGATACCTGACCACCTGATCAAATCTATATAATTTAAAGTGATATCCTGGTTTCTTTATTGGGCCTTTCTCAATCGCCCCAAAACGAGTAACAATAATTTGCTCACCTGGTTTAATTACGTACACAGATTCATATGCAAATTGGGCCGCAAAACAAATAATTACCAATATAATTGTTGAGGCTTTTACTTTTTGTTTATATTTGTCTGGGATATACATTTTTTATCCGAAGGCTAACATTATTATTACCTACCAAATAGGATTTGCCGGTAGGTAGGGTTGATATGCCAAACTGAGCAATATTAATAAAAATTATAACAAATTAATTATATAACTAAATATAGATAAAAAGGCCATTTTGACCCAAAAATAAGAGCATTAGATACCTAATATAAACTTGCTATCTTTGGATGGAAAAATTGATGGAAATCCCTTAAAACATATTATTGCTATAAAATCAAGTGCCTTTGAATATATATTAAGTTTTTCAAATTAGAATCCGCCTGATATAAGATGTTCTGCCTGTAAGATTTTGCATGAATTATCAATATTATCTTCCCGTATAAATAATAATGAAAGGAATTATGCAATGTCCCTCGACAAATTTCATAGCTACTTGGAATATAAGAATAAAAGCAGATTAGCAGGAGTCATGAGACATGGCGAATGGACCAGGCCAAAGAGGTAATCAGAAGGGCAGACACAAGGTCTGCCCCTACGGTGAATGCTTCTGAAAGCGCGGATACAAGGTCTGCCCTTACGGTGGTGGTCCTGAAATGGACGGACACAAGGGCCGGGCTCCTATGATGGTCTTGAAAAGCTTTACGGGTTTATTCAGCTGGTCTTCTCTGTGTCTCCGCGTCTCTGTGCGAGGTCCTGTTTTTGAAGGGATGAAGTCTGCAGTCCCTCATCCCGAACCAATTCTCATTAAACCTGTCCGGAGGGATTGCGATTTTCCGGAAAGGATATGAGGGTGGGGTTCACTCCCGGCCGGATGGCAACATTACATTTAAGAGAGATTTTGAATCGGGATTGGTGAACCATGCCCTTTCACTCCGTTCTGCCGGATGCGGATGAGGATGAGGATGGCCTCGAAGAGCATCAGGGCCGCGAGAAGAATCAGAATGCCAGCCACCCAGGGGATGGCATCGGCCCACCACCCGGCCCGGGCAATCCTTGCCTTGAGGATCAGTCCCAGGGCCCACACACTCATCACATACATGAAAGCCGTGGGCACCCCCATGACGAACCAGATCCACTTCGCTCGGTATTGATGGACCAGCCAGACGGTGACGCCGAGCAGGGTGAGGGCCGCCAGCAGCTGGTTGCTTGCTCCGAACAGGGTCCAGAAGGCCTTCCACACCGGGATCACATTGCCTTTGACATCCGTTTCCGTGCGCATGACAAAGAGGAGGGGGGTTGCGGCCATGATGGCGGCGGCGGTCCACCGGCCCATCCGGCTTTTCCATCCCAGGAGTTCCTCAATGATATACCGGCCCAGCCGGGTGCAGATATCCAGGGTGTCGTAAACAAAGGTGGCGAAGGCCAACAGGCCAAAGGAGATGCCGAATGATTTGGCCACCCCGAAGACCCCGAGGAATTCCCCGATTCCGTTGGCATAAATGAAATTGGGCGCTTTTTTGACCATGGGGTCATTGAAAGCCAGCATCATCACGCAGGCCAAGGACACGGCGGCCACCAGGGCCTCAAGGAGCATGGCGCCATAGCCCACGGGTTTGGCATCGGTCTCGCTCCGCAATTGCTTGCTGCTGGTTCCCGAAGCCACGATGGCGTGGAATCCGGAGCAGGCCCCGCAGGCAATGGTAATGAAGAGAAACGGGAAGAGGGTGTCTCCGTTGGGTGCAGACCAGGAATTGAACGCAGGGTATTGAACCGTGTTGCCCCCCACCATGAGCCCGGCGGCCGCTCCGATGATGGCTGCGTACAGGAAACAGCCCCCCAGGTGCCCCCGGGGTTGTAGAAGCATCCACATGGGCACGATTCCGGCGAAGTAGCAGTAGGAAAGCAACGCCACATCCCAGATCTTCACGGCTGTGGCCTGATCCACATTGAGCATACTCTCCACGCTGAAGGGGATTTTCTGACCGGCCCAGATGGCCACCCCCACCAGGGGCAGAAAGATGATGGTCGCCCTTGTCACAGACAACCTTGTATAACGAATGAGCAGACCCATAACCACCGGCAGGGCCAGGTAGAGAAGGGATGAGGTGGCAATCCCCGCCCCGGTAACCACACTGCCGTCTTCCAGGGTGACTTTTCCCACAAAGGACTGGGCCGTGATATCCGTAAACGCCACGATGATGTAAACCAGGGCGATCCAGATGAAACCAAGAAATAGTAGATAGGCACGGCGGGTCATGTTCAGCCGTACCACCTCGGTGATGGAGCAGGCCTGATGGCGGATGGATGCCACCAGGGAAGTAAAATCATGTACGCCTCCGATGAAAATGGCACCGATGAGAATCCAGGCCAGGGCCGGGCCCCACCCGAAGGCGACTCCGGCCACGATGGGTCCGACAATGGGTCCTGCTGCGGCAATGGCCGAGAAGTGCTGTCCGAAAAGAAAGTGGGGTGCAATGGGCACATAATCGATATCATCCCGCAGGAGGGTGGCCGGGGTTTTTGTTTCCGGATCCAAATGGAAAAGCCGGACCAGGAACCCGCCGTAAAGACGGTAGGCAAGAGCAAGAATGGCGGCTACCCCGCCGATGACGAAGAGAAGACTCATGTGCACCTCAACAATGGTTCAGACGCCGTTTAGAAGGCATTGGATTGGAAGACGTATTCATCGGCAAAAAAATTAGCATAGGCGCCTCCCCCCTTCAAGGAAAAAATAAAACCCTTCGAGATTTCCGATTTCACCGCATCTGCGGTGTCAAATGTCATCCCGCATAGGCCACTATAGCAGAATGCCATTTTCCTTGCATCTGCGGCAAACTCGAAAATCGTTCAAATTAGGAAAAGAAGTGTTTTGCAGGCCATTGCTGAAAAAACTTGTGATCTTGGAGGATTAGGGTTTAAATGGGCCATGCTGATCCTGATCTATTCCGAACTTTCCGCAAAAGGGGCCGAGGGATACGGCCTGATCCTGTCGTCCGCCGGAATCTTCCATAAACTCCGGAAGGGTCATTCCGGGTGGGAAATCTGGATTCAGGAGGAAGACCTGGACCGGGCCACGTTTCATATCAAAAAATACGCGGAAGAAAACCCGGCAGCCCGAAAATTCGAACCCCATGCCAGTCCTGATAAATTCCAATGGATTACCGGAGCCTGGGCTTCGGTGTTGCTGGCGGCCATCTATTTGGCGGTGGGTGAAAACCGGGCCTTTTTCAACACCCTGTTCGGAGCTTCGGCACGGGAGATTCTAAACGGCGAACTGTACCGAACCGTAACGGCGCTTCTTCTCCATGCGGATGCCTCGCACTTGCTGGGGAACATGGCGGCCATGGCTTTGTTTGGAACTGCGGTCTGCTCAATCAATGGAACCGGGGGGGGTTGGTTTCTGATCCTGATGACCGGAATTTCAGGTAATTATTTCAACGCGGTGCTGCACCAGGCCCATCATACGGCGGTGGGAGCTTCCACGGCAGTCTTCGGGGCCGTGGGCATGCTGGCGGCCCACCAGTTCGGGCGGAAACTGAAAAGACCGGGAAGAGGTTTCAAGGCCTGGCTTCCCCTGGCAGGGGGCCTGGGCCTTTTGGCCATGATGGGAACAGGGGAAGGCCGGGTGGATATTACGGCCCATCTGTTCGGATTTATTTCCGGCCTGGTTTTCCAGGGACTGTTCGATTTTCAAGGTCGAAAATTTACGGGGCCAAGGGCTCAGTGGGTTTTGATGGTCTTTGCCGGGGCACTGGTTTTGTTGTCCTGCGTCCGGCCTTTGTTGGGCTCCGGCGATTAGGCTTCCTGATTCCGGGCTTGATTTGATTCCTTCGGGACCAGGGCCAGAATCACCATGGACAGGATCGCCATTGCCCCTCCGAAGACAAAGGGCGCCCCTTCCTTCCAGGAAAAAAGAAGTCCCGCAATGATACTGGCCGGCAATAATCCCAGGCCGGAAATGGTGTGCAAAAACCCAAGGGCTGTGGCTTTGGATCCTTCAGGTGAAAGATCTGCCACAAAAGCTTTGATGTTCCCTTCGGTCATGGAACAGTAGATTCCATATAGAATCCAGAACAACCACAGAACATACCTGCTTCCTGCTGTGATGAAGCCGAAAGAGAGATAAACCACGGCATAAAGGCCATACCCCCCCAGAAGAACTTTCTTCCGACCGATCCGATCCGACAGGGATCCGAAAAAAGACGCGGACACCGTGCAGGAAAGGTTGAAGGCAAAATACATTAAAATCACTTCGGAGAGAGGCCGACCAAGGTCCATGCTCCTCAGGAGCAGAAACTGGTTGGAAGAGTTTCCCAAGGTGAAAACCATCTGGGCGCAAAACAGTATTTGAAGATTCCGGGGGTAGGTTTTCAGGTTCAGGTTGGGCTTGGGGCCGTCTGTATCGACAGCTTCATGGTGGCGTCCCCGGGTGTCCCGAATAAAAAAAAGGAAACATACCCCCATGAAGGCAGGGAAGATGGACCAGATGAAAATCCGGTAAAACGAGCCGAGATCTTTCAGATTTCCGGTGACGGGGTCCAGATACCTGCTGGCAAGGAAATAGCAGATCAAAACCCCCAGGCTTGCTCCCGCGAAATCCATGGCTCGGTGAAATCCAAAAGCTCTTCCATGTATGGAGGCGGAAACGGATTCGGAAATCAATGCATCCCGGGGCGCGGTACGGATGCCCTTTCCCACCCGGTCAAAAAAACGGCTGAGAAGAATAAAATACCAGCCGAATCCAGCCAAAAACAGCAGGCTTTTGGATACGGCTGAGGTGGAGTATCCGAAAATGGCGGGGCTTTTCCGGTTCCTGATCCGATCCGAATAGTATCCTGAAAAAAGTTTCAAAAGCCCTGCGGTGGATTCGGCCACCCCTTCAACGATTCCCAGAACCGGCCCCACCAAGGCGGTTTTTGCTGCCAGCACCATGGTCACGAAGGCCTGGAGCAGAGGGTAGATCATTTCAGTGGATACATCGGTGAAAAAGGAGGTGAGACCGAGGAAAATAACATTGCGTGGCATTTTATGGTTTGTCATTTTAACCCACTCCCCTTAAGGGGAAATCTGAAGTGCGCCTTCTTTAAACGCTTTCGAAGCCGTTTGGTAATAAGCGATGGCTTCCCGGAGCAGTTCGGGTTCCACGGGAGCAACGCTCTGTTCGTAGGTGAGCGGGTCCACCCGGTAACTTTCCACGCGTTTATTGGGAAGCAAAACCGTCATGATTCCATTGCGCAGATAGCCCAGGGCCTGGTAGTTGCTAAGAAAAGTCCGATTAAGGCCGGGTCCGTCCTCTCATGATGATGGCGGTTACAAAGCGGTATAAACGGTTCCTATGAATTCACTTTTTATACTTCCGATAAAGCAACCCCCTCCACCGCCTCCCCCCCCGTTGCTTCCTTGAGGCGCTGGCGGGGATGTCTCTGCAACGCCAATGGTAATGGTATGGGACCTTGTGGTGGAACCCGTAGCCCGGACTTCCAAGGTGTGTTCTTTATCCAGGATTTCCGGTTCATTCCAGAGGGCGTTCCACAGGGGGCCGTTAACGTGGGTCATGGGGTTCCAAGTGCCCCCGTCAATCCGGTATTGCATGCTGGTAACGGGATTTTTATCAAAAACCAGGGCTCGAATGGGTTTGGGGTTCAGGTCATTCACGCTGTAGGCATAGGGATTTTCGTCAGCCCCGAGTTTGACGTCCATGGGTGCAGTGATCAATACCGCCGGCCAGATTCCTGCGGGCTGCTGGGCGGTTGCAATACCGTTGCAGTCAATGGCTATCACCTGGTAGGCATAGGTTCCGTTCAAAGGGTCCTTTCCCAGGGGACGAATGTTCAGATCCAACACGCTTTGGGAATTGTCTGTGGGCAATAGCCCCTCACGGTACTGATGGGTATGGCCGTAGGCATACATGGACACGCCATAGGTTTCCATGAGGTTGATGAACTGGGTATCCCCATAGGAAATATAGGTATCGGAACTCACCCCGGTGGGCCTTTGGGGGAGGGGGTGGTGTCCGAAAACCATGGTGAGATCGGCATCCTGATGAGCCATGAACTCATCTTCGATAAAGTCCAATTCTTCGCGGTCCAACCCTGCATGGTCCCCATAGGTCGGCCCGGATATACTAAAGGAAGCGCCATCATTGCCTGCTGTGTTGACGGCGAGAAAATGGTAAGACCCAAAGGAAAAGTCCTTTTGCCAGGACGCCTGGGTTTGGCCGGTGGATATTCCCTGAATGGAATTGTTCAAGTAGTAAGAAAAGTTTTTATCATTGTAATGGTCGTGGTTGCCGGGAATGTCAAAGAAAAAATCCGGAGTCATGCCTGCGTCGGTGACAATGGCTTGATAGGCGCTCCATTCCGAGAGGTAGGGGCCGTTTGGAATGATTCCACCATTGGTGGAATCCGTGAGATCCCCTGTAGCTACAATGAATTCAGGTCTGATGACGTCCTTTGCTTCGGTGACCACCCAGGTGAGATTATCGGTATCGGTACTTCCCGAGGTGCCGATGTGCAGGTCGGAAATCTGAATGAACCAGAAAAGCCGGTCATTGTCCTCTCGGTATTCAGCCGATTCAGGATGGCCGGCCACAACCGGCAAAACGGCAAGGACCAGAAAGCACCAGGCCATTAGCATGGTTTTGTTTGCCAAATTATTTGTCTTCATAGGGCCGCCCTTCTCAAAACATTATCAGAAGCTCGGTTATTTCATATCAGGATTCATGGCTTGATCCTGAATGGATTTGACCAGGGCATCGATTTTTTCAATGGCCTGTGTGTCTTCCGTACGGGTCTTGGCATAGTCCAGCGCTTTCCGGGCCTCGGAAAACCGATTCATTTGGACATAGGTGGAGGCCAGGAAAAGGTAATAGTCCAAATTTTCCGGTTCCAGCTCAATCAACCGTTTATACTGTTTCTCGGCTTTTTCATATTTCAGTTGAATGGAAAAGATCCGGGCCAGGTACCAGTGGGATTCCGTCCGTTGATCGTTGAGGGAAATCGCCGATTCAAAGGCCAGGGCCGCCTGGTCCAGCTTCTGCATTCCTTCTTCCAATTTGCCTTGGGGGATCAACTCATAATACCCCTGTTGGAAGAGGTCCAGGCCCAACTTGTGAAAGTCGTCTTCTCCATTGGACTCCTTATTGCCTTCGGAATAGGCGGAAGAAACCACCAATAGAAGAGGTAGCATCATGGTGATCAAAGGGAAAAAATATCTGTTCAGTTTCATATCAAGCTTCCTGTTAAATTATGGAGGGTCTAATTAATGGGCTGCGGACCAGTTCTCTCCCCATGCGATATTGACCTTCAGGGGCACTTTTAAATCCCAAACCCCTTCCATGAGGGTTTTCACCCGGTCCATGACCAGGTTCAGTTCCTCGGGCGGGGTCTCAAACACCAGTTCATCGTGAACGGTTAAAAGCATGGCGGTTTGGAGTTTGCGATCCTGAAGCTCACGGTCCACCTGAATCATGGCAAGCTTTATGAGATCCGCTGCGGTCCCTTGAATGGGAGTATTCACCGCAATGCGCTCGGCAAATCCCCGGACATTGTTGTTGGCGCTGTTGATATCCGGAATCATCCGGATTCGGCCCAGAAGCGTGCTGGTCTTTTGGGTTTTTCGCGCATCTTCGATGGTTTGGTCGATGAACTGCTTGACCCCTTTGTATCTTGAAAAGTAATTGTCGATGTAACTTTTGGCCATTTTCTGGGAGATTCCCAGTTGCTTGGACAGACTGAAGGCCCCCATGCCGTACAAAATTCCGAAATTGATGATTTTGGCCTGGCGGCGAAGTTCCGGGGTGATCATCTCGGGAAACACCTGGAACACTTCGTTGGCGGTCCGGGTATGAATATCCTCATCCTCCAGAAACGCCTTGATCAGGATGGGGTCATTGGAGCAGTGGGCGAGAATTCTAAGCTCCACCTGGGAATAATCTGCAGACACCATGTGCCAGCCGGGTCTGGGAACAAAGGCGCTTCGAATTTCCCGTCCTTCCTCGGTGCGAATGGGAATGTTCTGAAGGTTCGGGTCGGAACTGCTCAGGCGCCCGGTGGCCGTGACGGTCTGGTTGTAGGAGGTATGAATTCTGCCGGTTTCCGGGTGAATCAGATCGATGAGATTGTCCGTATACGTGGATTTGAGCTTGGCCAGCGTACGGTGCCGCAGAACCCGTTCCGGCAGGGGATGCAGCTCCGCCAGGGTGGTCAACACATCCACATCCGTGGAATACCCTGTTTTTTTCTGGGTTTTTTTCTGGACCGGAAGACTGAGCTTTTCAAAAAGAATCGTGCCGAGCTGTTGGGAGGATTTGATATTGAATTCCTCGCCAGCCAACTCAAAAACATCCTGTTCAATGCGGTTGAGCTCTTTTTCATAGCTTCGGGAGAGGGACTTGAGTTTTTCCCGGTCCACGCAGATGCCCTGCATCTCCATGCGCAGGAGAACCGGAATCAGGGGCATTTCCACGGTCTGGAACAGGGGTTGGAGGCCAATTTCATCGAGTTCCGGCTCCAGCACGGCTTGGGCGCAAAGGGTGATATCCGCGTCTTCGCAAGCATAGTCCACGGCATCTTCAACCCGGACCTCGCTGAACAGGGAGGCGTTTTTGTCTTTTCCCACCAGGTCACTGAATTTGGTGGTTTTGTGGTTGAGAAAATCCAGGGCGATCTGGTCCAGGTTGTGGGCCCGCTTGGAAGGATTGATGAGGTAGGAGGCCAGCATGGTGTCAAAAAAAATGCCATCCAACTTGATGCCGTGGCGAAGCAGGACCATCCAGTCGTATTTGATGTTCTGGCCGATTTTCTTGTAGGCGGGATTTTCCAGCAGGGGGGCAAGGCTATCCAGCACCGTTTTCATCTCCAATTGCCGGGGTGCCCCTTCATAAATATGGCCGCAGGGGATGTAAAAGGCTTCATCGGGTTTGGATGAAAAGGAAAGGCCCACCAACTTGGCCCTCATGGGATCTTCCGAGGTGGTTTCCGTGTCCAGGGCAAAACTGCCGGCTTTTTCCATCTGCTGGATCATGGCGACAAGGTGTGCTTCGTCCATAACCCCATGATAGGCCTTTTCTCTTTTTGTGGCCTCGGCAAAGAATTCCTGTTGAAGCTGCCGGAATTCCAGTTCCCTGAAAAGATCCGAAAGGGCTCCGGAATCCGGTTCCGAAAGCACAAGGTGATCCGGCTCAAAGGGAAGGTCCATGGACCGGTCGATGGTGGCCAGTTTTCGGCTCAGAAAGGCCTGGTCTTTATAAGTGAGAAGGTTCTCCTTCTGCTTTTTTTTGGTGATGTCCTGAATATGGTCATAGAGGTTTTCCAGGTTTCCGAATTCTTGAATCAAGCCCAGGGCGGTTTTCTGGCCGATCCCCGGAACGCCGGGGATATTGTCCGCCGTATCCCCTGAAAGGCCCATGACCTCAATCATTTGCTCCGGCGTGACGCCAAAGGCGGTTTTGACGGATTGTAAATCCCGGGTCTCATCTTTCATGGGGTCCCAGATTGTGGTTTTTCCCGTGACCAATTGAATAAAGTCCTTGTCCCCCGTGACCATGACCACATCAAATCCGTTTTCCTCGGCTATGCGGGCCATAGAGCCCATGAGATCGTCGGCTTCAAATCCGGTCTGTTCAAAAATGGGAATATTGAACCCTTGGGTGATGGATTTGATATAGGGGATCTGGGCCGCCATATCCTCGGGCATGGGCGGGCGGTTGGCTTTATAGGCGTCATAGATGGCATGTCGGAAGGTGGGCCCCTTGGCGTCAAAAAACATGGCCGCGTACTCAGGGGTTTTGTCCTTGACGAGTTTGATGAGCATTCTGGCAAAGCCGAAGGCCGCATTGGTGGGGAGCCCTTTGGAGTTGGCAAGGCTTTGAATCGCGTGATAGGCCCTATGAATATAGGCGCTGCCATCGATGAGATACAGGGTTTTTGAATTTTCCATGGGCCGTTTTTCCGTTGTTTTTTCTATTTGAATGCGTTGAAAAATGCTATACCATTGATGGCTGAAAACAACAAGCAGGGGGAAGGACCAAACATTGAAACCAGGACGAATCATCACGACGGATGAGGAAATCAAAGCCATTCTTCAATTAGCGAAAACCATTGCGGTTCTGGGGCTAAGCCCCAAGCCGGAACGGGATTCATACAAAGTGGCCTCCTATTTAAAGCAAAACGGGTATCGTATCTTTCCCGTAAGACCGGCCCAGAAGGAAATATTGGGAGAAAAAGCCTTGGCCTCCCTGAACGATCTGAATCAAGGGGTGGATATTGTGGATGTGTTCAGAAAGTCCGACCAGATCCTGGAACACGCCAAAGAGGCCCTTCGCCTGAAACCTGCGGTATTCTGGATGCAGCTTGGCATTGAAAACCATGACGCGGCCCTTTTGCTCAATGCCCATGGCATGGATGTGGTGATGAACAAATGTATCAAAGTGGAACATGAACGACTTATCAAGATCAGCGCATTATAGACAACGGCGGCAAAAAACAAGGCAATGCCACTGCTGCAAAAAGGACTTTCCCTTTTGCTGGCATTGCCGTTGCGGGTTTAGTATATGCCAGGATTGCATGCATGAGAACGTCTGGGGCATGTCCTGCAACGGCATTACCTGGGACTGCCCGGATTGCGGCGGGCAGAATGGGTTCGGAAACCAATAAACGCCGTCTATTTCGCCTTGAGAAGATCCCGAATCTCACCCAGAAGAACTTCCTGGGCCGGTTGTTCAGGGGGTTCTGAAGGTTTTTCTTCTTCCTTTCGCTTCAGGGTATTCATGCCTTTGATGGCCATGAAAATGGTGAAGGCGATGATGACAAAATCAATGACGGACTGAATGAATTTGCCGTAGTTGATGGTGACCGCGGCGACCCCTTCCGAGGCGGCTTTGATGGTGATGGCCAGGTTTGAAAAGTCAATGCCGCCCACGAGCAGCCCGATGGGAGGCATCACCACATCCGCCACCAGGGAGGAGACGATTTTTCCAAAAGCGGCCCCGATGATGACCCCCACAGCCATGTCCACCACATTGCCTCGCATTGCAAAAGATTTGAATTCATCCAACATTTTCATTGCATTTCTCCTTTATTGTATGGGTCAATCATGGATTGACGGGTCCCCTTCAAATAGCTCAATCGCAGGGGCTCCGGAAATTTTTCAATGGCATACCGGAGCATGGTTCTGGGCATATTTTGATAGTGGGCATCCAGGAACGAGATTTCCGTTTCCAGGCTACGGTTTCCAATTTCCCTTAACATCCACCCCACGGCCTTATGGATCAGATCCTGCCCGTCTTTCAACAGAATCAGGGAAATTGCCAAGGCGTCTTCAAAGGCTTTGTTTCGGATAAAATAAAAGGTGGAAAGAATGGCGATTCTTCTTTCCCAGAGATGGGCTGACCGGGAAAAATCGTAAATGGGTTTTTTGTCTTTGTCAAAAAGATAGCAGCCCACAATGTGATGGGCCGAGCTGTCCACCAGGTCCCAGTTGTTGATATGCCGGGTATTTCCCGAATAGAGGTCATAGACCTGTTTTCTTCGGTGCTCATCCCCTGCATTGAAACGTCCCACCAGGAGGAAAAGCGCCAGCAGACGAGCTTCATGAAAGGGAGATTGAAGAAGTTGTTCAGCTTCGGGAAGGAAGACGGATTTATGCTTTTTGGCCAGTTTTCTTAAAACAGGAACCCGGATACCCAGAAATTCATCTCCTTCTCCGTATTCCCCTTTTCCGGTTTTAAAGAATCTTTTGGCGTGTTCCGCCATCACCGGGTCGGATAGGTTTTGAAGTTCCTTGTGAATGTCTGTGCATAGGCTTGTCATGTTCGAATCCGTTGGCAATCGTCTTATTTATACGAATTCAGCCGGGTTTTCCATGAATTTTTTATAAATCCGGTAATAGTCGGTGTCTTCATAGGCAATAGTCGTGATGGGCGCCGAATCAAAGTCATAAATTTCCGCATGGGGGCAAGCCAGAAGAATGGGGGAATGGGTGGCGATGATGAACTGGGCGTGCCCCTGTCCTGCCGTGTCTTTGACAATTTTCAGTAGTTCCAATTGGCTTTTGGGGGAAAGGGCGGTTTCCGGTTCATCCAGGAGGTAAAGCCCTTTGATATTGAACCTGGAGCGGAAAAAAGACATAAGGGACTGGCCGTGGGACTGGCTTCTTAGGGATTTACCCCCGAAATAGTCCAGGATTTTGGGGTCTGAAGTGGCCCACTCATCCAGAAGGTTGGCAAAATTCCGGAAAACCTGGGAAGAAAAGAATGATCCCGGCACACTGCCGTTGGCCCATTGGATGGAGATGAACCGGTGAAAATCCTTTTCATAAGGGCTGCGGTTATATCGAATTTTGTCCAGGCCCTGCCAGGAATAGATTCTGCATTTTTCTGCAATGGCGTCCATGAGCGTGGTTTTGCCGGTTCCGTTTTCCCCCATGAAAAAGGTCACCGGCGAATGGAAGGCAATGGAAGGGGTCTGATGAAACACCTCAAGATTAAAGGGGTAGAGATCCCTTGCGGGGAATTTCTCCGGATGGATGATGGCGTTGGTTAAATGCATTTGCTGCTTCCTTAGGATGAATGGGACCCTTTTTCCAGGGCAAATGGCCGCAGACTTTCGTACAGAGCAATGCCCACGGCGGTGGAGAGGTTCAGGGAACGGATGTCCTTCCCCATGGGAATGTAAAAGGAAGAGCCTTCATATTCGGTGAGAATATTTTCCGGCAATCCCTTGGATTCCGAACCGAACACCAGATAAAGCCTTTCTTCATGGGGAAGGTTCCAGAATATTTTTTTGCCGGATTTGGAAAATACTACCATCTGTCCCGGTTCCGGTTTCATTTTCTCAAGGAAATCATTGAAATTTTCATGAACGGCCAATTGGACTTTGGGCCAGTAATCCAGCCCTGCCCGTTTGACTTCCCTGGAATCCAGGGAAAACCCCAGGGGCTTCACCAGGTGAAGCCATGCATGGGCCCCGATACAGGTCCTTCCGATATTTCCCGTGTTCCAGTGAACCTCGGGTGCCACCAGCACCACATGTCTTTCAACGGCCATTTTATCCTCCGGCAGGGAACAGGCATGCCTGTTCCCCACAATTGCATCGTCCATCTCTCGAGCCTCTGCCCCGTCACTCATTACTCATTACTGCTTTTAAAAATTCCGGGGTTTGCAGACAAGCTCTTTCATCTTGAGATCAAAAAAATGATTCTGATTGGTCGGAGTCAAAATCCAGGCCGTGTCCGCACCTCGACCGCTTCCGCCGATGGAAACGATGTCGTTGCCCGAGAGCAGGCCCCCGTCTGCGGCCATGATGGCCACTTCAACGGCGACTTTTGTTCCCTGTCCCAGACGTTTTAAGGTGTCTGCAATCAGAAGGGCCGGATAGAGTCCCTGGTATTTCTGGGCAATGGACCGCTCCACGCCGGACAGGGCATGGGTGGCTGCATGCACGATCACCCCCTTGGATTCCAGATCTTTTCGGACCTCGGCTTTCATGACGTTTTCAAAAGGCTTTCGAAACCCGCCGTGATAGGTGATGGCAATGATCGTAAATCCGCTGAAAATCTCAAGGGCTTTGTAGGCCGTGTCCCCTGTGGAAGTGGCCAGGACTACCTCATTCAGGCCCAGGGCTTTTCCTCGTTCAAAGGACAGTTTCAGGGTTTTCTCCGTATTGTTTTGTCCGGGCTCATCAAAATACATGGGATCCTCCTTGTGGTGGTTTTTGTTGAATACCGGTTCATTGTTCAGTATAAAGTTCCCCTAACGATTCATAGGGTATAGAAAGAATCACACGGGCAGTCAATAGGCGTTACGTTTGAATGAGGAGGTTCCAAAGTGATCATTGATTTTCATACCCATCTTTTTCAGAAGGATGTGAGGGGAAACCGGGAAAAATATTTTGACGGGGAGCCGGGTTTCAAGCTCTTGTATGAACCCGCCAACGCAAATCTGGTGGGGGCCACGGATCTGGTGAAGGTTATGGATGACCAGGGGGTGGACAAGTCCGTGGTCTTCGGATTTCCCTGGATTCATATGGAAACCGCAAAGCAAAACAACGACTATATTCTGGAGGCGGTTTCCCGTTTTCCGGGTCGCTTAATCGGGTTTTGCTGTGTGGATGCTTTTCATGAAGGGGCCACAAGGGAAGTTGAACGGTGTATTGAGGCCGGAATCACCGGCGTGGGGGAGCTCGCGTTTTACGGATCAGGGATCGACGAAGAGGCTTTAAAACGACTTTCTCCCATCATGGACCTTTGCCTTGAAAAAAAACGGGTGGTGCTCATTCACACCAATGAACCGGTGGGGCATATGTATCCTGGAAAAAGTCCCATTACCCTGGAACAGATTTTTAATCTGGCCTGCCGGTTTCCGGACAACAAAATGGTGCTGGCCCACTGGGGCGGGGGGATTTTCTTTTACAATCTCATGAAACGAGAAGTTGCGGAAAGCCTGAAAAATGTCTATTTCGACACTGCAGCTTCCCCGTTTTTATACCATCCCCGAATGTATTCCATGGCCAGGGACCTTGCGGGTCTGGACAAAATCCTTTTCGGCACGGATTTTCCGCTTCTCCAGCCCAAAAGGTATTTTAAGGAAATGCAGGAATCCGGTTTGAGCGAATCGGAAATCAAAGCGGTGTGCGGGGAGAATGCGAAAAAACTCCTGGGATTATAACGAGCAGATGGATCGAAGATTCTGAAGTCCCGCCAGTAGAGGTCTGATCCGGTCCCGATCCTCCGGGGGAATCATCAGAACCGGGATGGGCCGGTTGAAAACCATTCCTTGGGGCAACTTTGAAATGCAGCCTGACTCATAAGTTTTGCGATGGGGCTCGGAATCCAGAAACCCGAGCACATCGGAAAAATTGCCGAACAGCCCGGGTGTATCCATGTGTTCAATGAACTGCATGAAAATGGTATTCACTGTGAGAACAAAGGGGTCCACATCGGCAAATTGATTTTCCCCGCAATTCGAAGCGGAGACAAAACACCGGCACCCGAAGGGCCTGTGGGCATAGATGGAACATAGGCCGTGGTCCAGCAACGGGCATGGGTTTTGGGAAACCGGGGGATCTTCAGGAGGGGTTTCTCCGTCGGAAGCGCAAAGTTCAGCCAACTGGTTGGTGGTGATCACGGGTTGAAACCGACGTTGGTCATCCGCCAGGACTTTCCGAATAAGGGCGAGGTTCCCGTTTTCCTTCAGGGCTTTAAAAACCCTGTACGCTTCCAGGGTGGTTACGGTCACATCCCTGGTGCAGCAGTGGGAACAGCCGGGTTTGCAGGCCACGTCCAGGGACTTGGCAAAAGTCTCATAAAGAGCATAGGCCCGGTCAAGAAAAGCGTCTCTATCCGGGATATTCCTATTCAGCGTGGCATTCATCTTCCACCCACATGGAGGAATCCTTCTCTTTTTCGCAAACACAAAGGCTGCATCGGTCATCCCCGCACTGCTGGCAGGAAAAACAGTCCTTGCAAGGATGCTTTTGACCTATGCAGGAGGGCTTCTCGGGTACAAAAATCTTTCCCTTTATGAGCTCCGATGCGATAAAAGGCATGGGTCATCCCCCCGAGGTTTGTGGAAAAGCGGTATTGGAATAGAGGTACTCCACCTTTTCCTTGTGTTTAAGCTCTTCATTGGCCATGCGCATTAAAATATCACCGATTTCGCTTCCTTCATGCAGTTTGGCCAGCTCCGAATAAAAGGCATGAGATTTCATTTCCCGGTGGGCTGCCGCAAGATAGACATCCGCACTTTTCATCTCCTTTGAAATTTCCGGCTCGTCCAGATGTTCTGCAATTTTGTAGGAAACCGCCCGGGTCATTCTCAGGGCCGTTGCACCAAATTTACCATTGCGATAATCCACCAGGAATTTCCTGTGTTTGATTTCTTCATTGGCGATCCATTCCAGGGTGTCCTTCACTTGGGCATCCTGAACCAGGTCCATGATATCCCGGTAGAAGAAGTAAGCTTCCTGTTCCCTCTGAATGGCTGTGTCGATGACTTCGGAAAGCATCTTTTCAGGCATGTTTATGTTCTCCCTGTGAATAGGTTCGCGTTGACTGTGAAATTAACCATCGTTGGGTGAATAGCAAGCAAAAATAAACTTCAAATTTGAATTTTGTGCTTCGGAGTTGGTATTTAAAACAAAATGCGAATATTTTCGGCTATAGCTTGTAACCAATGGCTCGGAGAAGTTGCTTTCTCTGAAGGATATCTTTTTCCGTTTCAATGCCCTTGGAGGCAAAACCGTCGATTACACCCAGAATGCCTCTTCCTTGTTCGGTTTCGGCAATAATCACTTCCACAGGATTGGCAGTTGCACAGAATACGCGGCAGACTTCCGGCACATTCTTGATGGCGTTCAACACATTCACCGGATAGGCGTCCTTCATAAACAGGATGAAGCTGTGGCCGGCGGCCAGGGCAAAGGCGTTTTTCCGGGCCAGTTCAATGAGCTCGTCATCGGTTCCGGAAAAACGAACCAGACATTCCTGGGAGGCCTCGCAGAAGGCCACACCGAATTTGGCCATGGGGATGGCATTGACCATGGCCTCGTGGATATCCTCCACGGTTTTGATGAAATGGGAATGTCCCAGAATCATGTTGTATTCTTTGGGGTTTTCAATTTTTACGGTCGTCAGATTCATCGGGTTTCTCCTTTTCTTTTTCCGGGGATAAAAAAGGTTCAATAATCGTAATGGGCAGTTTAAGTGTGTTTTTCATGAACCCAACCAAGCCCGTGTCCACCGAGGCAGGGGAGAGGGTTGAAACTTCAGGGTCTTTCATGCTGCCTTTGATTTGAACGGGGATGGAAACCAG
>VMSV01000015.1 GCA_013791935.1 Desulfobacteraceae bacterium
GCTGGGGGCCATGACCGATTTCGGGCCTCTCATCGCCAACCCCAAAACGCTGATCATCGGGGCCGGGGCACAGCTTGGCGTCTTTATAACCTATATCGGCGTTCTTTTCTTTGGATTCACTTTAAAGGAAGCCGCTTCCGTTGGCATCATCGGCGGGGCTGATGGTCCCACCACGATTTACCTGACGGCGAAGCTGGCGCCCCACCTCCTGGGGGCCAACGCCCTGGCTGCCTATTCCTACATGGCCATGGTGCCCTTGATCCAACCGCCCATCATGAGACTCATGACCACCCCGGAACAGCGGAAAATCAAGATGCGGCAGATGCGGCATGTCTCTGCAACGGAAAAGCTCCTTTTCCCTCTGGTCGGAACGGTTCTGATCGTCCTTCTCATTCCCGCAGTGGCGCCGCTCATGGGCATGTTCATGTTCGGAAATTTCATGCGGGAGTCCGGCGTGGTCAAACGACTTACCGATACAGCCCAGAACGCCCTGATGAATATCGTCACCATCTTCCTGGGCCTTTCCGTGGGCGCCACCATGCAGGCGGATAAATTCCTGACCTGGAAGCCCCTTTTAATTTTCGCGTTTGGTCTGATGGATTTTGTGGTCTGCACCTTTGGCGGGATTTTAACGGTTCATATCATGAATTTGTTCCTGAAGGAAAAGATCAACCCCCTCATCGGTTCAGCCGGGGTATCCGCCGTACCCATGTCCGCAAGGGTGTCCCACAACATGGGCATCAAGGAAGATCCCAACAACTGGTTGATCATGCATGCCATGGGGCCCAACCTCGCCGGCGTTATCGGTTCAGCTGCAGCCGCAGGCATGTTCATTGCGATGTTCCAGTAGAAGGAGGCGAAAAATGCAAAGAAAGACTACTTTAAAAATAATTTTCCGAGCTCTGCTTTTCACGGGGATTTTTCTCCTCGCGGCTCTCCCTGCTTCTCCCGCGAACTTCATCAGCGGTGACATCGAAAAACCCATGCCGGTATTTACTCGGGAAGGAGATACCCTCTCCGCCAAGCTGATTCCACGGGCAAAAACCGGAAGCGTGACCATCCAATTCAAGGTCAACGGGGGCAAGCTGGAGGATGTCAAAGGAATTGATTTTTTCATCTGCGAACGTCCCGAAGTGGATGTTAAAAACTTTAAATCCGCCCTTTTCCAGGTTGACGCCTCGGGAATCCAGCCCGGAGGAGAAGTCAAGGTTTCCATTGTTTCCCAGTTTTTCATTAGCTCAACCCAATACTATGTGTTCAATCAAACCCTGGAAAAACCGTGGATGATTCCAGTGATTCAAAACATCAGCCTGCCCGACCGGGTTCAAGAACTGATCATCACCGTCAAGGATGGCGGTCCCTATGATTCCGATGGCGCGGAAAACGGTAGTATCCAATTCATCGGGGGACCCCGGGATTCCTTTTGGGGGTATGCTTTGGGAACTCTTTTTATCCGGTTTTTCGGCATCTTCCTGGTGCTGTCCGTGTTGATGATCGGGATGATCCTGTCTGGCAAGTTCTTTAGCTGGTATCTTTCCCGCAAGTCCGGTTCCGGGAATTCCAGTGCTTCAAAAACAAGCTCGGTAGGTCCAATTCTATCGGGTATGGATGAACCCGGAGAACTTCCGGTTCAGGCCGGTGAGGAGAAAGCCATTTCAGGGCCCACAGCAGCAGCCATCGCCCTGGCCCTTCATCTTCACCTTTCCTCATCAAAAGCCCGATCCATGGCCGGGGCCGGAGGAGAGCAAGCCTCCAATGCATGGACCCGGGATGGAAGATCCCGGATGATGAACGACCGTCTCGCAATTTACAAACGTTAAACAAAAACACCCTTGAGAGGAAGAATATGATCTATAAATTCAATATTGAGAAAGAAAATTTCGAGGTGGACGTGGCGAGTGTGGAAAAGGATATTGCCTTGGTTTATGTGAATGGCACGCCGTATACAGTAAACATTGAAAACCTGGAAACAGCCGAACCTGTCATATCCAGACCCACAACCGTCCCGAAGGCTCAGGTTTTATCTGTGGCAGCCCCGGCGATTCCCAAGCCCACTTTACCTGTGGGGTCCGGGGTGATCACCGCCCAGATCCCGGGCCTGATTCTGCAAATCAAGGTCAGCGTGGGGGATGCCGTTAAGGTGGGCCAGGTGGTGGCGGTCATGGAAGCCATGAAAATGGAAAATGACATTGCCTCTCAAGTTGCAGGAACCGTGAAAGAAATCCGGGTCCAGAAGGGCTCGGAAGTATCCACCGGCGATGTCCTCATGATCATCGGATAGGTTTCCGTCTCAAGGATTCGACACCAAGGCATTTCAGTCCAAGCGAACGGAAGCCGGATAATACTCCTTGGTTTTAAGGATTTCGATCAGTTCTCCCATGGTCCGGATCTCCACAGGAAAGACCGTATAGGTTTTGCCGATCCCATCCGGACCGTGGGCGTCCGATCCCCCGATTTTACCAGCATTCATCGTTGCTGCCGCCTGTTCCGCCGCTTGATTGTCCTTATGGGAAGTACTGCCGTTCAGCGTTTCAACCGCCATCAGGTTGGCAAGGGATAAAATCCGATCCCCCAAGGATTGACCAAACATATCGGGCTGATAGGGATGGGCCGGAACCGCCACACCGCCTCTGGCATTCACCCAGTCGATCACATGCTGCATGGGCATTTGGGGAATCATATCCCCGCGACCCATATTTACTCCATAAACCAGAAGATGCCCTTCCCTGGCTTTATATTCCATTCCCCTGAAAATGGGAAAATCCGTGTCCCGGCTGATTTTATCAAACGGGTGGCTGATCTCATAGGCGTGGTGCTCGGTGATGCAAACCCCGTCCAATCCCGCTTTTCTGGCCAAGTCAACCACTTCATCCGGTCGGATCATGGAGTCTTTTCCCAAAACCGAATGAATATGCATATCCATTTTAAACATCAACTCAAATCCTTGATTAATAAACCGGTTTCACTTCCCACAAGATATTTACGATGACCCACTCTCCGTTAAATTTCGCCAGGTGCATGTAATCCACCCAGCTTGCGGTCTCCAATTTTATGCTTGCCATGTTGCCATGGACATCCAGAACGGTGATGTCTTTTAGTTGGAGTTCCTTGGGCGTTTTCTTGCCATCCCCTGAGCGCCATCGATCTGCTAATTTCGACGCACTCATCATTTCCAGAAAAGGCTTCCCGGTCTCCGAATCCATTCGCGCGATCCGCTTGACCAGATCCGGGTGGAGACTCTTTTCCCCTCTCTCCGGTTCTCCCGCATACCATGCCTCAATGTACCCAAGCACCTTTTTTTTGATGATTTCAAGGTCTGATTCGGCTGTCATCCTGTTCTGTTCCATAAAGCTCCTTTTTACTGTGGATGGTTTCTCAGAAAATCCAGCATATCCACCTCCCGGTCCATCCCGGTAAGTGGAAAGTTATTGTAAACGCCATCCGGCCAACGCTGGTGATTCACAAGGCTCAGGCATGCATCTGTGGGAGGCACAACCGTACAATTCCCCGTGGGGCACACCCCAAGGAAATCCGTACATTCAAAAGCCTCTTCGTCCAGGGGACCTCCTGCTCCGCTCTCCAGCCCTCTGATGAGCAGTCCCGTTACGTTCAGGCCAGCTTGTGTTGCTTCATTGATCCATTCCTCAACCGTATAGCCGGGCTCGGTCCCAAAACATCCTGCCTGAAAATCATCACAAGCCACGGCGGCGTCCGAGGTGCGGTAAACAATAAGGATGGGCACGGGTGAAGAAGGAACCGGTATTTCACAGGATGAGCTGCCGGTATAAAGGGTTTCCTTAAAGGGATCCCATCGGATATTTTCGAAAGGGTTTGCGGCGGAAAAAACAGCCGCCGCAGCCACCCGATTTCCGCCTGCCGTGGGGGTTTCGTGACGGGCAATGGCATACAATTGACCGAAAAAACCGCCATTGGACCACCCGGCCACAAAGATCCTGTCCGTATCCACAATCCCTTCCCGGACAAGAGTATCGATCAGTGCATCGGTATTTGCAATATCCGGATTCTTGGAAGGGGAGGCAAGATCCCTGAAATAAAAGTCATGATGAAGGCCGTCTCGGGGTGCTTCGGTCGGGAATCTCAAATTACGGCCCTGTATGGATGCAAGGATAAACCCCGGCCGGGAGGGATCCCCCGTCAAATCAAACGTGTCTGCCTTATCCACAAGCCCGGTTTCACGGGCTGCCAGATCTGCACCACCGGCACCTCCCGGATGAAACCAAACCACCAAGGGCCGCGGTGACGAAACGGATGCTCCCGAAGGGCGATGGATACAGGTATACCGGGTCAATCCCATGATGTTTTGGGTCAAGCGTTCATCCCATTCTTCCGGATCACAGTCCGGTATGGATGTCGGGGAATTAATCATTTGCACATCCAATTCAGGTGCAATACGAGTGCAGACTGTGTCAGGAGAACATGCAGGAAGAGGTTCCTCCAGGCCGGTGGAGGTATTGCACGGAACATCCGTACCCTGTGTTGAAGAGCTTTCACCGCTGCCTCCGCAGCCTGGCAGAAGAAAAAGGAACAGAATCATAATCAGATTTCGCAAAATTTCTCCCATTCTCTGAATCAATTTTCCCATGCGCGATACAATTCGATCCATGCTAAACGGTAGTATTTGAGCCGATGGCCATGTCTGGCTTTTTTATCAGAAACACTTTTAACCGGCAATGTATAAAATCCATCCAATAAAACAGACAATGTCAGAGAGGATGACCTGCTTGCAACCCAAAAGATAAACTTTACATTGGCCAACACCACTGATAAAATCAAACAAAAGCCCACTTAATCTGCGGCAATACGGGTTTTAAGAATGCTGGGCATCGAGAAACTCAAGCCTTTGCCGAAGGAATAAAAAAGCGCCTCGGGCACCAGGGAACAGTCGGAACATTTCATGGAATATTTTTCAAATCTGGGTTTTGCCGGGCTTTTTCTGTCCTCTTTCCTGGCTGCCACCATTTTGCCTTTTAGCTCGGAAATTGTCCTGGGTGTCTTGTTGTTAAATGGTTTTAATCCTGTTGCCTCGGTAGGTGTTGCCACCTTCGGCAATGTTCTGGGGTCTTTTGTAAATTACGCCATGGGGTTATGGGGTGGCCGGTTTTTGATTCGAAAAGTGGCGAGCATTTCAGCTGATGAATTTGCTGCGGCAACCCGAAGATTTCGCAAATACGGTATTTTGAGTTTGCTCTTTGCCTGGGTCCCCATCATCGGGGATCCCCTAACCGTTGCTGCCGGTGTGTTGAAAGTCAACTTTTTTCTGTTTTTTATTCTGGTGGCCTCCGGCAAATTGATCCGGTATGCGGTGATCAGTTATGCCATCCTGGCCCTGGGGAGAAACATGTGAGCGTCAATCTTTTCCCATTGGGGGCCTTTCCTCGGGTGGTCAAATGGCCAACGAACCCATTTTGATCAGGAATTCAAAAATGCCGCAGATTCATGTTGAAAATCTGATGAAAAGCTTTCGCATTGCCCAAAGATCACCGGGCGTGTGGGGGGCATTGACCGGTCTGGTAAATCGTCAATACCGGACAGTAAACGCTTTGGACGGCATATCCTTTTCCATGGAAAAAGGAGAAATGCTGGGATACATCGGCCCCAATGGTGCGGGAAAAAGCACCACGGTTAAGATTCTCTCCGGCATTCTGGTCCCGGATTCCGGGGAAGTGAAGGTCATGGGTTTAACGCCCTGGAAAAACCGGGTGGAGGTGGTGGGTCGCATCGGGGTGGTGTTCGGCCAGCGGACCCAGCTCTGGTGGGATCTTCCGGTGATCGAATCCTTTGCTTCTGCGAGCTATCCCGCTTTTTCTGATTGCCGGCCTGTTCTTCCATCTTAAGGCTCCGGCTTCCTTTGGCCATGGGTTTGCTTTTTTGTTTTCCTGCCTGACGGCCATCTTTTTAAGTGCTGCCATGGCCACGGTGATGACCATCTCTTTGCTCTGGACCGTATCCGGCGACGGGGTCAACCGGATTCTGCCCGCGGCGGTATTTTTCTTTTCCGGGTTGACCGTTCCACTGCCACTGCTGCCGGACTGGATGCAGTCCCTCATCGCGGTTCTTCCGTTTCGGGGGTTGGCGGATACACCCTTCCGGATTTACATGGGCCATATGCCGCTCCAAGAGGCCGTTTTCGCCCTGGTTCACCAATGGCTATGGGTGGGGGGAATGATCCTGATCGGATATTTCCTCCTTCAACGGGGGGTTCAAAAACTCGTGGTTCAGGGAGGGTAGGGGGACTATGAACGCTTTCCGGTTGTATTTCCGGTACATGGGGATGGCCATCCGGAGCCAGATGCAGTTTCGCGGCTCATTCATCATGCTGAGTATCGGGAATTTCGCCATCACCTTTATTGAAATCATCGGCATCCGGGCGCTCTTTTCCAGGTTTACTTCCCTGGGAACCTGGACCTTTGGGGATGTGGCCCTGTTTTACGGAATGATTCACGTGGCCTTTGGCATGGCGGAAGGGGCCGGGCGGGGGTTTGATCTCTTTTCCACACAGATCAAATCCGGGGGTTTTGACCGCGTGCTGCTTCGGCCTCGGAGTGCTGCCTTTCAGATTGCCGGTCAGGGTTTGCAGTTTCGTGCCGGCAGGCTTTCCCAGGGACTGGTGGTTCTGATCTGGGCGGCCCATACCCTTGCCGTTCAATGGACCGCTGCAAAAATAGGGCTGCTGCTGTTTGCTATATTCGGCGGGGCCTGCCTGTTTTACGGGCTGTTTGTCCTCCACGCCACCCTGGTGTTCTGGAGCACCGAAGCCCTGGAACTGATGAATATCTTCACCTACGGCGGCACGGAAACCGCCCAGTACCCCCTCACCATTTACCGGCCCTGGTTCCGCAAGGTGTTTACCTTTGTGGTCCCCCTGGCCAGCGTCACCTATTTTCCTGCCATCGCCATTCTGGAAAAAAAGGACGCGGCTCTGGACAGCCCGCTGTGGTTCCAAGGGGCGGCACCCGTCATCGGCGTTTTGTTTCTATGGATGAGTTTCCGGGTTTGGAATTTCGGGGTGAAGCATTATAGATCCACCGGCAGTTAACCCTTATGGAAGGATTGCCATGCAGATGAAAAACAATCCGTTTTGGAGCCTTTTTATCACCTATCGCCGGGATTATATCACAGCAATTGTCTTCACCTTATTGGGGTGGTTAAGCACGTTTGCAGTCCCCGTGATCATTAAAAACCTCATCGATGGAATCTTTCCGGCCCGGCCCGCGGAGATGTCCGGGGTCGCGGGGTATTTCATGGCTCTTTTCGGGGGAAAAAGCTACCTTGCCGGTCACCTCTGGATTGCAGCCTTGTCCATTATCTTTTTTTTCAGCATGAATGCTCTTTTCAGACATTTCACCGCGCGTTATTCCGGCATCGCCTGCGAAAGCATCTTAATGGAATTGCGTAATCGTCTCTACGCGAACTTTCAGGAACTGCCGGATTCTTTTTTTTCCAAATCGCCGACCGGGGACTTGATTCAAAGATGTACATCCGATATCGGCAAGATCCAGCCGTTTCTATCGAACCAATTGCTTGAAAGCGGAAGACAAGTCGTGATGCTGGCCGTCTTGATTCCGCTGATGTTTGCCCTGGATGTAAAAATGGCTCTGCTGTCTCTGTTTACCGTGCCTTTCACCATCGTGATGCTTTACGTTTACATCAGGCTGTTAATCCGAATGAGTATCGATGTGGAGGAAAAAGAGGGGAAGCTGACAACGGTGATTCAGGAAAACCTCACCGGGATTCGAGTGGTAAGGGCCTTTGGCCGACAAGATTTTGAAAAGGATAAATTCAAACAAAGGAGTCTGGATTTTCATGATGCTGCAATCAACCGGGAAAAGAAATTCGCTGCCATGTTCGCCTGGTCTTCGCTGCTGGCCTTTGTTCAGGCCGGAATTGTTCTCATCACCGGGATATGGCTGGTGGCCAACAGCCGGTTGAGCCTTGGCACCCTGGTGGTTTTTATCTCCTATTCTACTTCCGTGGTGTTTACGCTCAGAGCTTTTGGATTGGTGCTGTCCGGAATAGGGGGATCTGTCGTGGCCATTTCCCGCATTGATGAGGTTTTGCGTCATTCAGAAAGAATAGACGATCAAAACAAACAGAAGGACTTTACCCTGGGCGGTGATGTGGCGTTCGTGAATGTGGGTTTTTCCTATAACGATAAGAACAGGGCATTGAAAAACGTTTCATTTTCCATTCGATCCGGTGAAACCATCGCCATCGTGGGTCCGTCCGGAAGCGGAAAAAGCTCTTTGATCAAGTTGCTGTTGCGGTTTTATGATTGCCAGGAGGGGATGATCCTTTTGGACGGCAAAAACATAAAAGATCTTCATCCCCGGACCCTGCGCGCTCAGATCGGAACATCCCTGCAAGACACTTTTTTATTTTCCAATACCATCAAGTGGAATATCAAAATTGCAAAGGAGAATACAGCCGATGAAACCATGGCGGATGCTGCTAAAACCGCCAGTATTCACGATACGATTCAGGGTTTTGCCGATGGATATGACGCTTTTCTCGGAGAGAAGGGCGTAAATCTTTCCGGAGGCCAACGGCAGCGTCTCGCCGGAGCAAGGACCTTTGTAAAAACGCCCCCCATACTGATGTTGGACGATGCCTTCAGCGCCGTGGACACCCGGACGGAACGCGCCATCATCCGGGCCATAGACAGCAAGTGCAAAGGCACGACGACGATTCTTGTCACCCACCGGTTATCGTGTTGTATGGATGCGGACCGGATATTGGTTCTTGAAGACGGTAACCTTGTCGCTCAAGGCACGCATACGCAGCTCATAGAGGAAGAAGGATTCTATCAACGCCTTTGGGAGATCCAAAAAGGAATTGAACAAGAAGCCTTCGGGGGAAACGCAAATGGTTAAAGAAAATCGAGAAGAGGAAAAAAGAGACAGGCGCTATTTTTTCCATCATTACTTAGCGCCGTTTAAGACCTGGTTTGGCATTACCCTGGCCTTCAGTCTCTGCTTTACCGCTTTCGATACGTTTTATTTCGCCTTTCAGGGCTATGCGATTGATGAACTTCTTTCAAAAGGAAAAGATACCGGGTTTGCTTCACTGGCGATTTTATACTTTGCGGTGATTGCGGTTACCTCGGTTTTTATTCGAATTCAACTCAGTCTGCTTCAGGTCTTGGTCCAGGGGATCTTGCATCGTATTCGGGTGGATTGTTTCGATCACCTGCAAAAATTATCGTTTTCCTATTATGATCACCATGCGGTCGGGGATTTGCTGACCACCATAACAACCAACGCGAAAATCTATTCCCAGGTCATCGGCCGCAATATCGCAGAAGTCGTCTCCATGGGTACCTTTACTTTTGCAGCCTCCATCTACCTGCTCTATCTGAATTGGAAAGTGGCCCTGATCATGTTTGCCACGGTTCCCGTGTCACTTGTCCTGGTCACCTCTTTCAGGAAAAAGATATTAGGCGCTTCCCGGCATGTTATGAAAGGCCATTCCAAACTGACTTCCGCCTATAATGAAGGGATCACAGGCGTGCAGACCATCCGTTCCCTGGCCAGGGAAAGGGTGTTCATTCGAAAATTTGATGAAATCTCAGGGGAGATGTTTTTATATTCGAAAAAAAGTGTCATGCTCAGAGCGACTTTTCTACCGCTTGTCGGGGTCTCAACCGGGACCAGCAGCGGCCTTTTAATGTGGTTCGGCGGGGAGGAGGTAATGATTGGTGCCATGACCATAGGCGTCCTGGTCGTAATGAACACCCTGTCAAATTATATGTATGATCGGATTTTAAATCTGGTATGGATTGTCGGGGAGATGCAATCGGCCAAGGCATCCAAAGAACGCTTGTTTCAGTTGTTGTCAACCCCCTTGGATATCGCGGATTCTCCTGAAGTTGAAGCAAAAATCAAAGACAACCACATGAATTCCGGTCTGGCCATGGATGGGGAAACGAATAAAATAAAAGAACTGGCGTTTGTCAATGTGGAATTTTATTACAAAAAGGAAGAGCCTGTCTTAAAGGATTTTTGTATGAAAGTGTTTCCGGGCCAGACCATCGCCCTGGTTGGAGAAACCGGGGCAGGGAAGACCACCGTTATCAACCTTCTCTGTCGTTTTTATGAACCGACTTCCGGTGAGATTCTGATCAACGGCATGGAGTATCGCCGGCGCAGCCTGGCGTGGTGGCAGTCGAACCTGGGCATTGTTCCCCAAACGCCTTTTTTGTTTGCCGGAACCATCCGGGACAATATCCGGTACGGCGATCTTGAGGCTCCGGATGAAAAAATAATCCAGGCGGCCCGGACCGTGAACGCCCACGATTTTATCCTAAAACTGGAAAAGGGTTATGAAACCGAGGTTGGAGAGGAAGGAAAGCAACTTTCCGGCGGACAGAGGCAACTGATCTCTTTTGCCCGGGCGATTCTGGCCAATCCGCAAATTCTGGTCATGGACGAAGCCACCTCCTCGGTGGACCCGGAAACCGAGCATCTGATCCATGAAGGGTTGCCGAAGGTTTTGAAAAACAGGATCAGCTTCATCATCGCCCACCGGTTATCAACCATCCGTCGCGCAGACCGGATTCTGCTCATTGAAGACGGCTCCATCAAGGAGCAGGGCAGCCACCAGGAGCTCATGTCCCTGGCCGGAGAGTATAAGGACCTCTACACCAAACAATTCATGCACTACCGGGAACAGGAAATTCTGGGGTTAAGTACGGGATTCAACTGAATAGCGTTTGTCCGGCAGGATCTTTTTTTAATTTTGTAACGGCAAATAAAGGGGTCGGATTTGCCGTTGACTCTGGCTGCTGAACCCTGGTCCCGATTACTGAATTCCCCAACATCCGGAATGCAGATAAGAGCCAAACCGCCTTTGCCCTTGGCTGATGCGGCAGGTTGTTAAAAATCCTGCTTGTTTCATGGGGTCACGTGGAACTCAATAGGACAGGTGGTCCGAAGGTCGGCGAATGGATAAAAACAACCTTTTTTTTCCAAACAAAGTGAAGGGGTCAAAGAACCAGGATTTCTATTTTGGATTAGATTTGTGTTGACATTTCGGGAAACTATTGTTTCTATAAGTACCAATTTAATCAGTTTTTGAATTTTTGTAACTATTCAGCGTAAATTTTAGCTTTACTACCAATCACATCAGGAAGTCAGGCAATTTCCCATTAAACAACAATCCCAATGCCTGGCTTGCTTTAACTCCGTGCTTGCGGCAAGTTGACAAATAACTCCTCACGAGGCAAAAAATCCTGGCTCCTTCCATGGATCGAAAACAACCCGATATCTTCTGCTGAACTTTGGTCATCCGAATATCATTTTCTCCCTGATTGTTCGTAAAGGGCACATTGATATCGTCCATAAATCTTAGCGCATCATCTTCGAAATCTCTCAGCCGTTCCAATAAATTTCGGGATTTCGATCTCTTTATTCTGCCCCTTTTTCCTTTTTTCTCCGGGATGTCCGGTTCGGGACATTCAACCTCGGCTTCTTTTAACAGGGTTCTGTATTCAAGCCGGTATTTATTCGATTCTTTGGCCTCCAACACCCCGCCTGCATCGTTAACCTTGGAATTTATCGTTTCAAGCAGGGTTTTCATTGTTTGCGCCCACTGCTGGCCTTCCTGCTCAAAGGCCCTTGTTAATTCCCTTATATGATGAGCGTTGCATAACGCATGCGTGCAATTGAGTTTATAGTACGGCTTCCAGTGATCGTGGCATAATACCCCTTTGAA
>VMSV01000022.1 GCA_013791935.1 Desulfobacteraceae bacterium
ATTGTAGGTTGAGAGCAGCTTCTCATCGACCGCCGCGCCAGGAGGAGGCCAGGAGCCCCCGGGGGCTCCTGGCCTCCTCCTGGCGCGAACAATCTCTCAACTCGGAACATCAGAGGCGACATCTATCCTGACACAGGGGGCTAAGCAAATAAGCGATATTTTTTTCTTGAGCAATAACCGCTTTGTCAAAACACCCCATTTCAGCATAAATCGCAGCTAATATGTCATAATTATTTTCCTTTAGATATTCGATTTTTTCCCATATTTCTATTGCTTTATCTCCATCACGATATTTATCTTGTGGACAAGTTGCTAATAGCCATGCTTTTTTCAATTTTGCTTCTGATGCAAAAGGATTTATTTGAATCGCCTTATCAAATGCGTGTATGGCTTCGTCATAAAATCCTAATTCAAAAAGAGCATAACCTTTGATGTGCCACTCTGCATAGGTCTTTGGTTCAATCTTTAATACCTCTTTAAAGGCATTTGTTGCTTCATTATACTTTTTTATGCCTTTATAAATTATGCCTTTATAATACCAGACCTCTCCAAAAGATGGATTTAATTTTGAAACAACGGTAAATACTTCCAAGGCTTTTTCAAATTCTCCATAGTTTTCAAAAACCATCCCATAAATATCCCATGCCGCAATATCTTTAGGATTAATTTTTATCGCCACCTTGAGTGATTTCACTGCATCATTAAATCGACCTATCTCAGAATAAGACACCCCTTTGCCAATCCATGCCCAGTAATCATTTGGATTCATATCAATGGCTTTGTTCATAGCGGTTATGGCTTCTTCATGACGACACACTAAAATAAACACGGAGCCTTTATTCCTCCATGCCTCAATATTTTTTGGATTCGCTTTGATAGCCTTATCATAAGCTTCAATAGCCCGATCATATTGCCCTAGTTTCTGATATTCAAAACCTTTTCTTAACTCATCTGGACCACAAGAAAATTGAATGATAACAAAAAATATATACAACCATTTTCTTTTCACTTTATACCTTTTCATTATAAGTAAATAATGTTTTAAGGGTCCTCTGTGGCGTGATAACCATATATCTTTCTTTATAGTATTTGGTAAACCCTTGCATAACATTTAAGCATAGTCATTATTAATCATTAAGGTTGATCGGGGTGACGTCTTCACTCCTGGCAAAAGTGAAAAATGAAGACCTGCCCCCTTGGTTAAATCAACACGTCATGGTGACATACTCATATAAAAACAGCCATACTTACCGTTTGGCTCCTCTGGATCAATCGACTTGATATAGGCGATATGGACCTTTCCCTTCTCATCGACTTTCATATCAGGCAATTTCAACCTGCCGGAGCCTTGATTGACAATCATCTCAGACGACCATTTTCCGTCGATTCTGGCTTTGAAATATAATTTATATTCTTTACTGAAACTCTGCGCCCACAGCACATAAACGTTTCCGCTTTTATCGGAAGCAACCTTAATTGTTGAAGCAACGGCCATTGGATTAAACTTTGCTTCCTTCTTGTCACTGATCTTCACTGTCTCAACTTTACCAAATCGGTCTATCTCTGATAAAGAAATCCCTTTCTTCCTATCCTGCCATAATACAAAAGCTGAATCACCTGAAACGGCCAAAGATATATATAGTTGATTGTAATCTGTCGAATCTTCAAGCGAAACTGAATATACTTCAAGAGGATTTGACCACACTCTTCCTTCTAAACTACTGCTATAGTGAATTATGTTTTGCCCCCGACCAAATCCTTCCTCTTCTTTAACCCAAACCGCATGAATCCCATCAGAATCATCAATTTCATATTCCTGCTTGAAAACATTATGGCAACCCTTTTCTTCAATCGGGTTCCTTATGAGCTTTTGTTTTTCATCAAGAAAAAATAATGCATTTTGATAATACGTTGGGTTTCCACCGAGCAAAACGGAAGCCAATTGCTTTTTGCAGATGTAGTTACAGTTACCAATGAACAGGTATTGTTCCTTATACGGGAAAATGCTCCACAAACTACATCGGCCATCTGCTTCAAATGTTAGCTGATCCTGATTCACCTTTCCGCTTTCAGCATCTATTTGATAGAATTTAATTCGCTTGATTTTATCGGGCGATGAATTTCCTGAATAGACAGATAAATATATTATTTTATCTTTTGTGTAAACTATCGGCCACTTATCCCAAAATAATTTTCCAAAGCCCGAAGCGCTGTAAATAACATGGCTCGCCTTGTCGGAAATCTTGGAAATAATGAGTTGATTTGATTGCTCATCAATAAAAGCGACAAGAGGTTCGCTATCATTCATGATGATAAGCTTTGGATATTCGAAATTATAACAATATCTTCCAAAATCCTCAACCTGGTAGTTACAATTCATATCTTCAGAGGATATTTTTCTCGCTGGCTCTATTTTAAAATGATTTTCCAGCCCCTTCGCATGGGGCGCTGCCAATAAGAATCCCAAGATTGCAAATAAATGGACTAGGAATTTTATTGAGATATTCTTTACGGTTTTAGTGTTCCCTTCCATCAATACTCCTCCTTAGCCAATTGAAAGAATTTTGTGGCCGTATCCCAAATTCATTTTCCATTTCAGAATACTTTCTGGTGCCATCGTACATCATGAATACCATGTTGTTCTTAGCGATGATCAGAAGTGTTGTATTTATAGAAACCGGGGATGGTGTTTCACAAATCCACCACCTGTCAATTCCGGTTCGATCAGGCTTCCCCTGATGGGGTATAGGGATAGGTAACAGATTAAAGGTCTTTTTTTTTAAAATATTATTCCTTTTATCTACCCCTTCAAGGACCGCCTCAGGTGAGTCGAAAAGGAAGATTTCAACGCTTCGATAAGGGGCTTTCATCAAGCCGCCTGTTAAATATCCTGATTGCAGTTGTAATAAATCATTATTGGGATAAAATTCTGCCAGGTCTTTGTCTAAAAAAGGGGACAGATCTGCCTTCTGAAGCAGACCTACAGCTTTTTCACTAAAGGCAGGCGCAATACCCGGAGACGGGGTGTCTGGCAGATGGGAACAAGCGAACACGGTGACTGTCAAAGTAAGTCCCAATATGGCCGTAAATACTTTCATGGTCAGATTCCTGATTAAAAAAGGGACAAAATATTAAAATGGGTCTTTAAGGCAAACGCTAATCACAAGCGGATTTCGGATGAATTATTAATAGATTGCTTTTAATTAAAACACAATCATGGGTCAATAGTTTTATTATAAATAAAAATACGGATTTATATACCCATATTTATCATGCCAACTCTTTATATGGTTTATTAGCATCCCATCATCCCCACTATCCGAGTTTCCGCCTTCAGGCTGAATTTATTCAAACTACTCAGGGATCAATATTGGACAAGATTTGCTTGACACAAGAAATCGCTCCTCCTACACTCAAACCATAATTATAAAGTTTGATCCATATGATGAACCCGGCATAAACTGCCATAATGACTCACCCCCACCCTAACCCTCCCCCATCAAGAGGGAGGGGAAAATGGATATTGCCGGTGAAAGATTGCAAGGAGAAAATATGAAGAGATTCTTAATCGCTGTTGTCATTGTGGCCGCTTTTTTTCTGACAGTCCCCGCCGTTTATGCCGGACAATGCGAAGATTCAGGAGCCTGCACCCTGGCCAACGGAGAATGCGGAGCGGAATGCAACGGACAGTGCCTGCCCTTTGACGAAGCCCGATGTTGCTTGTCCGGCATGTGCTACCGGGATGGCAGTTGGTGCGGTGGGGTGGAATGCGATGGGACGTGCATGGCTCCGGAAGAAGCCAAATGTTGCATGTCCGGTTGTGAGTTTGTAAATGGCAGCTGCAAATGTCCTGAACAATGATATACAGGTTGAAATGAATTTGAATTTCCCCAACAACGATCTGATTTCCCATATCCAGGAAAAGCTTTTTGAACAGAGACAACGGATCAAGCTCTTCCCCGACTCACCGGACAATATAGCCGGACAATCCGCCGTGTTACTGCCTCTCGGACCTCGCTGCAAAGGGTATGACAACCCGAATGAACCCTGTGTCATCCTGAACAAGCGATCCGAAAATGTGCGGCAGTCCGGCGATTTATGCTGTCCAGGCGGGGGGGTTTCCCCGAAAATGGACAAAACCCTGGCCAAACTCCTTTCCCTGCCGTATTCGCCCCTCACCCGGTGGATGTTCTGGACAAAATGCAGGAAGGACCATCCCAACAGCTCCAAAAAGCTATCCATTCTCTGCGCCACCAGTTTAAGGGAAAGCTTTGAGGAAATGAGGCTCAATCCGTTCCGGGTCAGGTTTATGGGAGCCCTCCCGCCCCAAAGCCTGGTCTTGAGAAACCGATTCATCTTTCCCATGGTGGGTTGGGTTTCCAGGCAAAAGAACTTTGTTCCCAACCGGGAGGTGGATAAAATCGTGTTCATTCCCATGCAGGATCTGCTGGACCCGGCAAATTACGGCGTGTTCAAACTGATCCGGCCGGAAGCGAGTGATCCGGCCCTGGCAGATCTGGCATCCTATTACCCTTGTTTCCGCCATGAAACTCCCGGGGAAACGGAAATTCTCTGGGGGGCAACCTACCGGATTGTCATGGACTTTATGGAGATCATCTTTGGTTTCGTTCCGCCTGCCGCAGAATCCCTTCCGGAGTTTGAATGGCATCTTAGTCAGAATTATTTTTAGATCGTGTCCATCCAGAAACGGCTAATTCGCCCAATTTCTGCGTTGGATAAAAATTTTAATCCTCAAAATACTTCGAGTATTCCTGCGGTTAAAATTTTTATCCGCCTTGAACTTGACCAAATTTTCTCGTTTCTGGATGGACACGATAAAGTTTGTCATCGAGCAGGGTCCCCCTTAAAAGCCCGGAGAAGAAGCAGGAAATAAACTTATCCTTGACGATGCCGGGTATGACGCTTATAATTTCAACCACAACTAATATATGCTGCGAAGGATCAAAGGAGTTTTTATGCCAACCAAGAAAAAAGCACAGACTTTTGGAGAACTGAAAAAACAGATTTCCGGGCTGCCCACGGTCCGTGAAGAAATGCGAACCAATTTAATCAAGAAACTGAGAAACAAGGAACCCCTTTTCCCGGACATTATCGGTTATGAAGAAAGCGTCATGCCCGGCCTGATCAATGCCATTCTCTGCGGCCACAACGTGATCCTGCTGGGGGAAAGGGGCCAGGGGAAAAGCCGGATCATCCGGGACATGATCTATTTTCTGGATGAAGAGATGCCGGCCATTGCCGGGTGCCCCATCCACGACAACCCCTTTGATCCCATCTGCACCGATTGCCAGACCAAGGCTGCGGAACTGGGGGATGCTCTGCCCATCACCTATATTCCCAGGGACAGGCGGCTTGTTGAGAAGCTCGCCACCTCGGATGTGAGCACAGCGGATCTTATCGGCGAGGTGGACCCCATTAAAATCGCCCAGGGAAGGACCCTGGATGACGAATCGGCCATCCATTTCGGCCTGGTGCCACGGGCCCACCGGAGCATTTTCGCCATTAATGAATTGCCCGACCTTGCGGAAAAAATTCAAGTGGCCTTCTTCAACATCATGGAGGAAAACGACCTTCAGATCAAAGGCTTCCCGGTTCGTCTGCCCCTGGATATTTTCATCATCGCCACGGCCAACCCCGAAGACTATACCAATCGGGGGCGGATCATCACCCCGCTGAAGGACCGGTTTGATGTTCAACTGCGCACCCATTACCCCAAAACCAAAAAACAGGAAATCCAGATCATGGAACAGGAAATCGCCATGCCAGTCATCGACGGCGTTTCCGTGGACATTCCGGATTTCATCAAGGAAATCATTGCCGAAACCACTTTTCAGGCCCGAAAAAGCACGGATGTCAACCAGCATTCCGGCGTAAGCTGCCGGGTTTCCATTCGCAGCTATGAAGCCATCGTGGGCAACGCCATCAAGCGATGCCTGATGGTGGATGAAAAAAAGGCTGTCCCCAGAATTTCGGACCTGGAATCCACCTTTCCGGCCATTCTTGGAAAACTGGAGCTGGAATATGAGGTTCCGGACAGCAATGATCTCGATATTCTGGAAAATATTTCCAAGCGGGCCGTGAAAATCGTTTTCGACGAACATTTTGACATCCAAGATCTCACATCCATCGTGGACTCCTTTAAAAAAGGAATGTCCGCTGAAATTTCAAGCACTCAGCCTTCTGTGGATTACATGGACGGGTATAAAGTCATTGATGGCCTGAAAGATGCGGTGAAAACCCTGGTGGACCCGGACAATGCGGCCATGGCCTCGTCGGCCATTGAATTTGTGCTGGAAGGCCTGCACCTTTCCAACAAACTTAACCGCGAAACCCTTCAATCGGGATATCTGTATAAATGAAAACCTTCAGCTACTCCGAATGGGACGGCCGCCAGTCCCCTTTCAGCATGAGCAAAAAGGATGTTGTGGACAAGTTCATGGAAAACATCCTGAAAGGCATGAACCCCAACATGTCCCTGGCGGATATGCTGTGGAACGGCTTTCCAATGGCCGGTCGGAACTTCCGGGTCATGGGCTTGGCTGAAATGATTCGGGAACTGGAGAAGCAGAAAAACGAGCTGTTTTCAAAGTACAACCTTGAAAATGCCTTTGATACGCCCATGGATGAGGTTAAGTCCCTCCTGGAAAGGGAGGCCCAAACCCGAAGAAGGGAGGGCCTTGAACGGTCCCCCTCCTATGACGAGCTTCCCCCGGGCCTCATGGAAAAATTGAACCGGCTGAAAAATTTTGATTTTCAGAATGAAGACAGCAGGGAGGTTTTTGAGAAATGGAAAAGCCGGGAAAAGGATATTCTGGACCTGTATGAATTTTACGGCCAATATGCCGACCAGTTCACCGGAGAGGAATCCCTGGATTTTGACCAGGCGGTTGAACTCATGCGCCGCATGCAGGCCCTTGAGAATCTTCAGAAGCAGATGCTAAACGGCCAGCTTTCCAAAGTCGACCTTCAGCAGCTTCAGCAGTTACTGGGAGAAAATGCGGAAAAGTCCATGAACATTCTGCTTCAACTTCCCAAAACCCTCAATGAGGAAGGCATTACGGATTACAACCGCAGAACCGGGTTCACCATGACCCCCAGGGGCATGCGCAAACTCGGGGAATCGGCCTTTGGAAAAATCTACCAGCATGTGAAGAAAGACCGTCAGGGCAACCAGGCGGGAGACGCGCCCCAATCCGGAGAAATGGAGCCGGATTCCTCCCGGCAGTATGAATTCGGCGACCGGATGGACCTGGATATCACCAAAACCCTGTTAAAGGCCATCACCAAAAGCGATGTGAGTCAGGGCAAGGTTCAGCTCTCCCACGAAGACATCTACGTCCGGGAACGAGAGCAGCTCATCACTTCCACCACCGTGATTCTCCTGGACCTTTCCTGGTCCATGTCCTGGGAAGGCCGTTTTGAAGCCGGGAAAAAAGTGGCCCTGGCCCTGGATCACTACATCAAAACGAGATTTCCCAGGGACAAGTTCCATGTGATCGGTTTTTCCACCGAAGCCCGGGAGCTCACGGGAAATGCCCTGGCCATGGCGGTGTGGGATGCGGACGAACCCTACACCAATCTTCAGGGTGGACTTCGCCTGGCCATGAAGCTGATCAAAAAAAGCGGGAACCGGAACAACCGGGTGATTGTCATCACCGACGGCCAACCCACGGCCTATTACGAGGGCGAGCACCTGTATGTGGAACTGCCCGATCAGGAATACGGCATCAGCCCCAATGCGGTAAAAGCTACCCTTGCAGAGGTCCGGAAGGTAACGGCCCAGGGAATGAATATCGAAACCTTCATGCTGGATAACAATCCGGTGCTGGTGGAATTCACCCATACCATCGCCAAAATCAACCGGGGCCGGGCCGTCATGTGCATGCCGGATGATCTCGGCAATCTGGTATTCGTGGAAGAAATCAAACGGCGCGGCGGCAAAATCTGATGGATTGAATTCAAAGTCCCCCCTTTTGGGCAGACACATAGGTCTGCCCCTACGATTCACCGTTCACGATTCACGATTCACCGTTCACGATTCACGGTTCACGGTTCACGCCTATCCCTCACCCGATCTAGTTATTGACACCCCTTGGCCGGTTTGATAGGAACTTGTTGCTAACATATCGAAACAAGGCCTTATTCCATATTGCATTCAAACTGATCCCAAGAAGGCCGGGTGGATTCAGGAGACATTATGTACCGCGAAAACTACATCAATTCCCTTCGATCTGAAATTCTTGAAATGGTGGAACGCTTTCTGTCTCCCGTGGCCCTCCGGTACGGTTACAGCGACGCGCCTCTGGAAGCCAATATCAAATGGCGGCCCCTGGTGCTGCTGCTGGGAAATTATTCTTCCGGCAAATCCACCCTGATCAACGAATTCGCCGATGCGGAAATTCAGGCCACGGGCCAGGCCCCCACGGATGACTCCTTTACCATTATCACCTATGCGGAAGCCCCGGACAATCCCGAGAAAATCAGGGTGATCGAAGAACGGGACGGGAAATTTCTCCTCAATGACCCGGAATTCCCCTTTGCTTCCATGAAAAAACACGGCCAGCGGTTCGCCTCCCATTTTCGACTGAAGAAAGTCAACTCTCCTTTTTTAAAGGATATCGCCATCATCGACACGCCCGGCATGCTGGACAGCATCACCGAAAGAGACCGGGGCTATAATTACCAGGATGTGATCGGTGATTTCGCCCATATTGCGGACCTGGTCCTGGTGCTCTTCGATCCCCACAAGGCCGGAACCGTTCGGGAAGCCTATACCAGTTTGCGGGACACGCTGCCCTCAAGGACTTTTGAAGACCGGGTGCTTTATGTCTTAAACCGAATCGACGAGTGCGAATCCCTCATTGATCTCCTTCGGGTGTACGGAACCCTGTGCTGGAACCTGTCCCAGATGACCGGCCGGAAAGACATTCCCATGATCCACCTGACCTATTCCTCCCGGGCCTCCAACAAGATGAACCGTCAGCCGGGTACGGATTTGAGTCATTTGCAATACCTGGAAAATCAGCGGGAAGAACTGAGAAAAGCCATTTTGCAGGCCCCGCGCCACCGGTTGGACAACCTGGCTTCCTTTGTGGAAACCCACGGGGAAAGACTCTCCCACTTGCTGGAAGCCCTGATGAACTACCGGCTGCTTTTCCGAAAAGCGAGCTTGAAATACACGCTGACCGGTATTGGAATCAACCTGATTTTCAGTGCCGGAGCCATGCTTGGTTTAACGACTACGCCTGTTCTCACAGGGATGGACCCCCTGATGCTGGGGGGAACCGGGGCAGCCATCTTTGCGGCCACGTTTTCCATCTGGATGTTGTTTTTCAAAAAATACTATGATGCCTGGTTTCAC
>VMSV01000267.1 GCA_013791935.1 Desulfobacteraceae bacterium
CATGCAGCAGGCACTGGAGCAGAAATCCGCACCGATCATGATATTCCTTGAACCCACGCACTGAATCCAGGCGATTTTTCCAATGGGTTTGCCATCGGACGGCCGGACCGGTTTGCCGGAAAATGGACCGGAACTGCTCAACAGGCGCTCAAAACCGGTGGCCGTCACCACATTTGGAAAAACTCCGAACCCGTAAACATCAAAATCCCGGGGATCGGTCAATTCCACACCACCAGCATAAATCATTCCGGCAATGCCCTCAATCTGAAAATTCCGGGTTTTGTCTTCAAGAAAGATCGCCCCCTCAGCGCAAGCCTCCACACAGGCCCCGCATTGGGTGCAATGGCCCCAATCAATGACAGGCGACGGATTGATACCAAAGGGCACCGGTTGATAAACGGCTTTTCTGCAAGACAGACCGGCATTGAAGTCATCCGGAACCTCCACTGGACAACATTCCATGCAGGCCCCGCAAAGGGTGCATTTTTCAGCATCGATTCCTGCAAAGGTTTCTTCCAGGCTTGCAGAAAAGCGTCCGGGAGTTCCGGAAACGGACGTAACCATAGTCCGGGTCATGACCGTAATCTTCTCCTGGAAAATGCCCCGTCTTGCGCAAAACTGAAACCCATCTTCCCGGTTCACCATGGGAAGCATTCGACAAATCCCGCAATGGTCGTTGGGGAACTGTTGATCCAGCTGGTTTAAAATCCCGCCCACCGCCGATGATTTTTCAACCAGCAAAACCGGGATATTCAACTCGGCAAGGGTCAGGGCCGCGCATAGGCCTCCGATGCCGCCGCCCATGATCAGGACTTGTTGTTTTTTATTTTGCGAATCATTCATTGCCATACTCTTTACTTCAGAATATCTGTAGGATGGGTGATAACCCATCAAATCAAGCAGGTTTCCTATTTTTCTTGGTTCGTTTTTCTCTGATGGGTTTCACCCATCCTACCTTATTTGCACTTTGCTTCTATGTAATTCTTCTACTTTTTATCCTCAAACACCAAATATGGAATGGGTTCGTTCACATCCCGACCCGGAGCATAATCGAACAACCCTTGGACCTTGGAACCCACGGTGATGAAAAAGTCCGCCACCGGGATATGGCTCGGACATACGCTGGTGCAGTGCCCGCAGGCCACACAGGCATGGCCGATGTGGGCCAGCCGGGTGAGGTGAAACATGGTGGTTTCCACGGGCATTTTGATCACACCCTTTTTCTCCGCTCTCCGGATCAGAAGGGACGGTTCATGGGCAAACACGTCGGTCAGGAAGACGCATTCCCTGCAATAACAGACCGGGCAGGCCACCCGGCAGTTATAACAGTTGAGGCAGTTGGCGACGAGGGTTTCAAATCCTTCGAGGGTTTGGATTTTTTCAGAAGTGGCTTTGAGCAGCTCTTCTTTTGCGGCTTTCCTGGATTCCATGGTGTTGGCCACGGCCGGGTCATGCGCTGTGGGCATTTCGCTTTCCGGGCAGGAAAGGGCTCCCAGAAGATGGCCCCCGGTTTCACTCCGGCTGTTCAGTCCGACCCCCTTGGAAAGATCCTGTCCGAAAACAGAGATCACAAGATCACAGGTTCCGGGAACAAACTGTTCGCAGGCTCTGCACGCGGTACAGATTGAGCCTTCAACATCTTCCTTCTGAAAAAACGCCTGGGAGAGATCCGGATTATTTTTTACTTCTTCCAGGTAAAGGTCCTTTTCCATTCTGCCCCGGCATTCCATTCCAAGGAGAATAGAACCCTCCAGAACCGCCTGGTTGAGTTTCGTAAGTTCCACCAGGGCCCTCAGTTCACAGGGCCTCAGCACAAAGGCCAGTTTTTTTCGTGTGGTCTGGCGAAGCAGTGCTGCTGCCTGGCGAGCGGCATTAAACGGGGCCACAGGAGCAAACGGGTCGGCATTTTTCATTGCTTCCGGACTTGCAATGAGAGTAGGCATGGGAAGATTTGAATAGGGCGTTGTTGCGGCCACAAAAACACCATCCACCCTCTTTTCTTCCAGTAGACGGGTTAAAAAGATTCTGAGTGCTTCTTTCGCCCCTTGCTCATTTTTTACAAACGTAAACATGATATTTTCATCCTGTCATGTCCTGATGATTCTGATGGAATTATAAAACCATTCGGAATCGGGCTGGCCCCGGTCCCATCTCTTTGATTTTTTCCACAAATGTCGTCATGTGTTTCTGAAATTCCGGACCTTCGCTGGCCCCGATCCATGCCAGTTTCAAACGTTCCGGATCAAACCCGAATTGTTCCAGAACCATTCCCACGCCGGAGATTCTTTTCTCCGCCTTGATGTTGCCGTTGATGTAGTGGCAGTCTCCGGGATGGCAACCGCCGATGAAAACCCCATCAGCTCCGTCCAGAAAGGCTTTAATAATATACTTGGCATCAATCATGCCGGTGCACATGAGCCGCACCATTCGCACATTGGATGGGTAGGACAACCGGGATGTGCCCGCGAGATCCGCTGCCGTATAGGTACACCAGTTACACACCATGGCGATGATCCGGGGTTCAAAGGATTCAGTCATTTCAGGTTCCCTTTATTAGCCATTTTTCCATATATGCGGGCAGACACACAGGTCTGCCCCTACACCTTCCCCATTTATCAAAAGGGCGGACACACAGGTCTACCCTTACACCTACCCCATTTACCAAAAGGGCGGACACACAGGTCTACCCTTATACCTACCCCATTTACCAAAAGGGCGGACACACAGGTCTACCCTTACACCTACCCCACCCAATGTAGGGGCGGACCTGTGTGTCCGCCCTTTCGTTCTTCGGATGGTTGATATTCCACTGAAAAACAGGGTTCATCCTGCATGTCTTATTGCCTTACAGCAATATCGCCTCAAGCTCATCCATCACCTGTTTATCCGTAAAATGCCGCACACCCGCGGCACTGCTGGGGCAGGCCGCAGAACAACTGCCGCACCCCTGGCACAGGGCCTCGTTAACCACCGCCACCTGACTCCCCTCATCAAAGGAAATGGCTTTATAGCTGCAGGATGCCATGCAGGTTTTACACCCCGTGCAGAGATCCGGGTCAATACAGGATATTTCCGTCAGGGTGGTGACCGTTCCCTTGGACAACAACGCCACAGCCTCGCCCGAAGCAGCCATGGCCTGGGCCACGGTATCGGGAATATCCTTGGGCCCCTGGCAGCACCCGGCCAGAAAAATCCCCTTGGAAGGGGTGCTAACCGGTGCCAGTTTGGCATGGAGCTCGGTAAACCACCCGTTTTTATCCGAGGATACTCCCACCATACGGCCCACATCCAGGGCCCCCAGGGCCGGTTCCAGCCCCACGCTCAAGATCACCATATCCACGGGAATCCGCAGGGTTTTGCGGGACAAGGTGTTTTCCGCAACCACCGTCAAACGGCCCTGGTCTTCCGGCTTCCCGGGGTTCTCTACAATATCGGTGACTTCAGCCACACGTCCCCGGATCATGTGGACTTCTTCTTCCTGAACCCGATTGTAGAACTCCTCGTAGAGCTTTCCCGGGGAACGCACGTCAATATAGAACTCCCAGACTTCCGCTCCGGTTTTCTCCCGCACCAGGTGGGCGAATTTCATGGAGTACATGCAGCAGACCCGTGAGCAGTACTCCCGGTGGTTCTTGTCCCGGGACCCCACGCAGTGAATGATCGCCACCTTTTTCGGCGGGGTCCCGTCTTTTTTCAGAATCTGCCCGGAGGTGGGGCCGGTGGCGTTGTTCAACCGTTCGAACTCCAAACTGGTATACACTTCCGGATAAAGACCATAGCCATATTGAACCATGGGCGTGGGATCAAAAGCTTTAAACCCCGTGGCCACGATCACCGCCCCCACATGGACTTCCATGGTTTCGGGCTTCATGGAATGGTCTATGGCCTTGGCCTCACAGGCCTCCACACAAGCCATACACTCTGAACAGGCCCCGCAGTTCAAACACCTTTCCGCTTCCCGAATGGCCTGTTCTTCCGACAATCCCGGCGTGGTTTCCCCAAAGTCGGCAACCCGTTTTTCCGGCAAAACAAAAGATTTGACTTCTCTTTTAAGATGTTTTTCATTCAGCGGAATATCCGTCCAGTTTTCACCTGGCGTATCTTCGGGCTCTGAAGAAGCAGGCGTACCTACTTTTTTTTCAATCCCCGAAAGCCATTGGTGAATTTTGCCGGCCGCCCTGTGACCATCCGCAACTGCTTCAATAACCGTGGCAGGCCCCCTTACCGCATCTCCGCCGGAAAAAACAAAAGGCATCGTGGTGCTCTGGCCTTCCGAATTTGTCTTCAGGGTCTTTCTGGCGGTCAGTTCAAGCCCGGGAACATTAGAATGCCATGTGGTATCCGTGACCTGGCCGATGGCCGGAATGATCATGTCGCAGGGGATGACAAATTCCGATCCTTCAAGGGGTTCGGGCCTTCGGCGGCCGGACCCATCGGGAAGACCGAGCCGGGTCTTGATGCATTCAAGTCCCGCAACCCTTCCTTCCTTTTCCAGCACTTTCACCGGGGCTGAAAGCACGGATAGAACCACGCCTTCCTCTTTTGCCTCGTGAATTTCATCCGCGTACGCGGGCATTTCCTTTTCCGTACGGCGATAGACCAGGGTGACGGAATCCGATCCCATGCGCCTTGCGGTCCGGGCCGCGTCAATGGCCACATTGCCTCCGCCGATCACGGCAATCTGCTTTCCTGAATAAGGCTTTTCCCCCAGGTTGATGGTTCTCAGATAGGTGATGGCATCCACAACCCCCCGGGTATCTTCTCCCTGAATGCCCATTTTCATGGCTTCATGGGCGCCTACTCCCATAAATACCGCTGAAAAGCCCCGATCCTGGAGGTCCGTCATATGGAGGTCTTTTCCAAAACGCGTTTCCGTTTGAACAGTAATTCCCGAGTCAAGGATGTTCTGGATTTCCTTATCCAGAATTTCCCTGGGCAAGCGGTATGCGGGAATTCCCACCCGGAGCATGCCGCCCAGGACGGGCAGGGCTTCAAAAATCGTCACCTGGTACCCCTGGTTTCTCAAATCATACGCCACGGTCAATCCTGCCGGACCCGAGCCGATGACCGCCACCTTCTCCTGTTTTTCGGCAATCATTGGCAACGGATATTTTTTCAAATCCGAGTGGTCTGCGGCAAATCGCTTCAGGTCGCAAATGGCGATGGGCTCATCCACGAGACCCCTTCTGCAGGCTGTTTCGCAGGGGTGGGGGCAAACCCTTCCCAGAACCCCCGGAAGGGGAAGTTTCTCCCGGATCATGTTGCAGGCTTCCTGAAACCGGCCTTTTTTAATGAGCTGAATATATCCCTGGACGTTGATCCCCGCGGGACAGGCCTGCACACAAGGCGCACGGTCTTTTTTCTCAATGCAGAAGGTGATGGGAACCGCCTGGGGAAAGGACCGGAACACAGCCTTTCGAAGACTCAGGCTTTCATCAAAAACATTGTCCCGATCCACCGGGCAAACCTCCGTGCACAAACCGCAGCCCGTGCACTTGTCTTCCAGAATGTATCTCGGTTTTTTCAGAATCCTCGCCTTGAAATTTCCCACAAACCCCTCAATGGAAATCACTTCGCTGTAGCTGAAGAGGTTGATCCCCTTGTGCTGCCCCACCTCCACCATTTTAGGCGTCATGATACAGGCCGCACAATCCAGGGTGGGAAAGGTCTTGTCGAATTTGGCCATGTGCCCCCCGATGGAGGCTTCCCGTTCCACCAGAAAGACTTCATACCCGGCATTGGCCGAAGAAATGGCCGCCTGCATGCCGGCAATCCCGCCTCCAAGCACCAGAACGGATTTTTTGACTTCCACTTCCCGGGAGATCAAAGGCTGGTGATGGGCCACCCTTCCCACGGCCGCGGCAACCAGGTCTTTTGCTTTCTCCGTGGCCTCCCCAGAATCCAGGGTCACCCAGGCCACCTGCTCCCGGATATTGGCCATCTGGAAGTAATGGGGATTGATGCCCGCGTTTTCGCAGGTCTTCCGGAAGGTGGGCTCGTGCATGCGGGGGGAGCAGGAGGCCACCACCACGCGGTTGATCCCGTTCTTTTGGATATCCTCAAGGATATACTCCTGGCCCGGATGGGAGCACATGAATTTGTAATCCCTGGCCATGGTCACGAAATCCAGGGACCTGGCGAATTCCGCCACCGCTTCCACATCCACTTTGGGGAAGATGTTCATGCCGCAATGGCAGATGTACACCCCGATATTGACCGGCTCATATTGCATGCTGTGGTCTCCTTTTCAGAATCAGGGAAACCAGCAGTTTGTCCAGCCCCAAGCTTTCGGGTGCAATACCCATGGCCAGGCCGATCACCTGGGTAAAATACGTTACCGGAAGTTTTTTGCCTTGAATCTTCTCCTGGCCGTAATCCAGGTTGAACTGACACATGGGGCAGAGGGTTGTGATGATCTCCGCCCCCTTGTTCTTCATTTCTCCGGTAATTCGCGAAATCAGGGGCAGGCATTGCTTTTCATACCCGATGATGTGGGAAGCGCCGCAGCAAAGCGTTTGCGCAGAATGTTTCACCACGGGAACCCCCAGGGCAAGAAGCAGTTTCTCCAGGCGGTCCGGACGCTCTGCCTGACTCGGTTCCCCGTAGGGCCGTGTAAGCTGACACCCGTAATAGGCGGCAACCCTGTCATGGAAGGGGAATACGGTTTTTTTCCCCTGGATCCAAACCTCCAGCGGAATATCTTCAATCAGCACGTCCAGGTAATGGCGCACGGGAACAGGCTGATTCAGTGTTAACCCGTCTGCTTTCAAAAACCCGTTGACTTTCTTTAAGCGCTGGGGGTTGCCGGACAGTTTATGCTCGGCTTTTTTCAAGGTGGCGTAGCAGGCATTACATACGGTGACGATTTCAGAAAACCCCTGTTGCTCTGCCAGGGCCATGATCCGGGCTGCCAGGGCCAGGGCAGAATTCTCCTCCCTGCTGAAGGCGGCGGTGGCCCCGCAGCAGTTCCAATCGCGAATCTCCACCAGCTCAATGCCCAGGAGGCTGTTGACGGCATTCACCGATTCTTCATAGCCGGCGGCGGTTTTATAGGCGCATCCCGGAAAAAATCCGTATTTCACTTTTCCATTCCCTCAGGTTGGGTTTCCATCATACGCCGGATCTGGTCCGGATTCCGGGTTTTGTCACTTTTGATTGCAAGACGGCCTCGCCTGTAGAGCCTCAGGGCCAAGCCTGTTTTTGCCGGCATGTCCAGCGGGTGTTTTAAGCCATACCGGGCCATGAGGCCGGTTTCATTCATTTTCCCTGCCCTTTTGACTTCCCTGGAAAAAGCTTCGTACAGATCCGGCATTTTGTTGGAGGACAGGGCCAGATCATGGGAAACGGCCATTTGTTTGAGGGCATACATGAGGTCGGTCACGGGGATTTCCCGAGGGCACCGGACCATGCACTGGTAACAGGAAACACAGAACCAAGGGGTGTTGGAACAGAGCGCATCGGCCATAAACCCGTCCCGGATCAGGGAAAACAATTCACGGGGTGCATGGTCCATTTGGTCGGTCAGGGGACATGATCCACTGCAGGTGCCGCACTGGATACATTTCAGGATCTCTTTGCCGTGATGGCTTTCGTAAAACTCCTGCTGAAGCTTTTCTTCTTCCATGGTAAAACTCTCAACAAAACCCTGTTCGGCCATTCCGGATGGGGCTGGAACGTGCCGATGGTTAAAGAAATTGGACTATGCAACAAACCCGCAAAAGGTGTCAAGGAAGTTTTAATATTAAGAATTCAGAAGCCGGAACAATACCCATGCCGTTTCCATAAGACAATTAAGGGGCCATGCGGGTGGGAATAAACCCCACCCCTACATAGCAGAGCAGGATTTAAACGTAGGGGTGGGGTTTATCCCCACCCGGAAGATTGAATATTTCCTTGATAGAATCTTTTGACTGGTGATACACACACAGAAAAAAAAACTTTTTAAAGGTAAAAATGAGCACGGATATTATTAAGGAGCTTCGCTTCGGCTTTATCGGAGATCATCCCCTGGCGGGTATGGGAGAACCCTGGGCTTCTAAAATGGAAACCACCCACGAACTTTTGAGATCTAAAGGCATCGGCGGTATTCTCACCCTCACCGAAGACGATCTTTACGGCCCTAAGCATATTGACGCGGGATTCCTTCATTTTCACGAACCCGTGAATGATTGCGAGCCGCCCACCCAGGAGGGCATGGACCGGGCCCTTGCTTTCATCGGCCAGTGCCTTGACCAAGGGGCCAAAGTGGCTGTGCATTGTTTTGAAGGCCGGGGCAGAACAGGAACCATTCTCACGGCTTGGCTGGCCAAAAAGGAATCCCTTAGCGCCCACGAGGCTATCTTGCGGATACATGAATTGAGATGGCATACGGTGCTCACACCCTCCCAGCGGCAATTTCTAAGCACCTACCTGGGTGATAGCCATTGATTTAATATTACAATTTCTCTATATTGAGGCAAAATTCAATTTATAATTGATGAACTCATAAAAAGTCCCGAATATCGTCACCCCGGCGAAGGCCTGGGCCCATAAACAGTTGATTCCACTGGTTTCCGGCCTCCGTCGGAATAACGGAAAATGACATTATTCGACTTTTTACGGTTCCATCATAATTAGAAAGGGTAACAAGCAATGAAAGTAGGATTTGTGGGCTGGCGGGGAATGGTGGGGTCGGTACTGATGAACCGGATGATGGCGGAAAAGGATTTCAAAGGATTTGAAGCCACCTTCGCAACCACTTCCCAGGTGGGGCAGAAAGGTCCGGAAGTGGGGCTGGATATTCCGCCCTTAAAGGATGCCCATGATCTCAAAATGCTATCCGGCATGGATATTATCATCACCTGCCAGGGAGGGGATTACACCAAAAAAGTGTATCCTGAGTTGAGAAAATCCGGATGGAACGGGTACTGGATCGATGCGGCCTCTTCCCTGCGTATGGATAAAGACAGCATCATCGTGCTGGACCCGGTGAACCGGGACGTCATTGATCAAGGCCTTGCCTCTGGTGTTAAAAACTACATCGGCGGCAACTGCACTGTCAGCCTGATGTTGATGGCCATGGATGGCTTGTTCAAAAACAACCTTGTGGAATGGCTTTCTTCCATGACCTACCAGTCCGCCTCCGGGGCAGGCGCCAACAACATGCGGGAGTTGATCCAGCAGATGGCCGCCATCGGAGAGGTTTCAAAACCCATGCTGGCGGATCCGGCATCCGCCATTCTGGACCTTGACACCCTGGTCTCCCGCACCATGAAGGGGGATGATTTTCCGAAGACGAATTTCGGCGTGCCTTTGGCCGGTAGTGTCATTCCCTGGATCGACACCGAGCTGGAAAGCGGCCAGAGCCGGGAAGAATGGAAAGGATTTGCGGAAACCAATAAAATACTCCAGACAAAAAATCCCATTCCCGTGGACGGCATTTGTGTACGCGTCGGAGCCATGCGCTGCCATTCCCAGGCCATGACCATCAAATTAAAAAAGGATGCGCCCCTGGATGAAATCACGGAAATGATTGCAAAAGCCAATGACTGGGTCAAAGTGATTCCCAACCATAAGCCGGATACGGTTGCCGGCCTTTCTCCTGCGGCAGTATCCGGCACCCTTACCGTACCCGTGGGCAGAATCCGGAAGCTCAATATGGGGCCGGAATATCTCACGGCTTTTACCGTGGGGGACCAGTTGCTCTGGGGTGCTGCCGAACCCCTTCGCAGGATTCTGAAAATCATTCTGGAATATTCCACAAAATGACCCGTGATCATACTTCTTACGGGATTTCGGACAAGCAGATCGTTACGTCCGGAATCAGCCAACTAGACGCCATGCTGGGCGGGGGCATTCTCATCGGGGATAATGTAGTGTGGTATGACGATGCCGGAAGCCTGGCCCATATTTTCTGTCTGAATCTCATCAAGGTGTCCCAGAACCAGAAAAAATCCACCATCTACGTAAGTTTTGACCGGAGCCCCAAGAATCTTCTTGAGAAATTGGGGCCTCTGGCCAAAAACAGGTACCTCACCATTCTGGACTGTTTTTCCTTTGGAAAGGGAGAAGGAGCGGATGTTTTTCTGAAATTCTACAAGGAGCCGTCTCCCAAACAAGGCTGCCGCATTTTCAAGGTGGATGACCCAAAAAACCCCGACAATGTCATGGATGCGGTTTACAAGCTTCACAAATCCATGAAGGACGATGTTCGTCTGGTTTTTGAAAGTCTCACCGGAATGCAGGAGCTATGGGGGGAGGAGGACCATATCCTGAATTTTTATTCCCGGTCCTGTCCCCGGCTTTATGAGCTGAACACCATTGCCTACTGGATCGTTGAAAAAGCAGTTCACTCCCAGAAATTAAAGGCCCACCTGAACAAGATCACCCAGGTGGCCATTGATCTTTCCTTAAAACGGGGGAAAACCTCCATCACCATTTTAAAGGCTGAAAAAAGGGAAATCGACCTGCTGGACAAACCCTCCGTTTACTGGAATAAAGGCATCGACGTTCATTTTGATTCTGAAAAAAAATCCACCGGCCGATTGGAGCTGGGCTTCCGCATCAAAGAACTGCGCACCCAGGCCAAGTTGTCCCAGTCCGACCTGGCCAAATTCATCGGGGTGACCCCAAGCACCATTTCCCAAGTGGAAAACAACCAGATTTACCCATCGCTTCCGGCCCTGATCAAAATAGCCGAGATTTTAAAAATCAGTGCCAGCTCCCTGTTCAAGGAAACCGAAACCGTCACGGAACCGGTAAGGTTTTCCGAATCCGACCGGGTGGAGGTTCAGTTTACCGGTCTTCCAAAAGATGCCATTTTTTCCCAAAGGCTCACCCCCAACGGGTTTGAGTCCAAAATCGAGCCCTATGTGATTACCATCCCCCCGGAATCAAAAACGCCTTCCCATTTTTTTTCCCACAAAGGCGATGAAAGCGGATACCTGCTCTCGGGAGAATTACGTCTTCATCTGGAAACCGGGCTTCAAGCCGCAAAAAAGGGGGACTGGATCTATCTGACCGACCAGACGCCCCTTTATTGGGAAAACCCCGGCCCTGAACCTGCCCGGTTGTTATGGATGAAAATCAGGCCGTGAAGACTGTGAACTGTGAACTGTGAACAGGGCCATGATGTGGACCCATCAACCTTCAGGGTCACGTCAACAAACACTTACAGGAAAAAATCGCAAACAGGAATGCATTATGGATACTGTAAAATCGCTTTCCCCTTTTTTTGAACCCAATGGAATTGCCATTGTGGGCGCCAGAAGCACCCCCGGATTTGGATTCGGGCTCCCGAAAAATTTAAGGGACCACGGATGGGCGGATAAAACCTATCTGGTCAATCCCAACGGCGGCACCATTCACGGATACCCGGTTTTTAAAACCTTAAAAGAGATTCCCGCCCCGGTTGATCTGGCCGTCGTCCTTGTTCCGGCTCCTGCCGTGCCCAAAGTTCTCGGGGAGATCGGAGAGCACGGGATTAAAAATACCATCATCATGAGCGCGGGATTTGCGGAAGCCGGCGAAGAAGGAAAAACCAGGCAGGCCCGGGCCAGAAAAATTGCCTTAAGCTACGACATGCAAGTCATCGGGCCCAATTGCGTGGGGGTGGTGAATACCGCCAATGCTTTTTGCACCACGGAGGTAATGCCCGAAGCCTATACCCCCGGCAAACTTGCGGTGATCGCCCAAAGTGGTGTGTTCGGGCAAAATATTCTCGAACGGGTCAACGAATACGGCATTTACGTTTCCAAAGCCGTAACCCTGGGCAATCGTTTGGTCACCAATGAAATACACATCCTTGATTATCTTCATAAAGACCCGGACACGGACACCATTGCCATGTATCTGGAAGGGTCGGCGGACGGGGAACAACTTCGCCATACGATTGTCAAGGTGACCCCGGATAAACCCGTCATCGTGCTTAAAAGCGGCCGCACATCCGAAGGCCGGGCCGCCACGGAATCCCACACCGGCAGTTTATCCGGGGAGGACAACCTCTATGACGGCATGTTCGCCCAGACCGGTGCCATTCGTGCCGAAACCCTGGATGATTTCACCACCTATTGCCGGGCCTTTGCCACCCAGCCCCTGCCCAAGGGAAATCGTTTGGGCATCATCACCGGCAGCGGCAGCATGGGGGCTCTGGCCACGGACTGTGCCATAAAAAACGGCCTGACGGTTCCACCCCTTTCAAAAAGGCTCATGGCGGTGATGAAAGAAGGCGCCCCGGATTGGATGAATACCAAAAACCCCCTGGATGTTGGGCCTTCGGGATTGTTTCCCAGGGCATTCAACGCCATGATGGAGGACCCGGATTTTGATATGATCCTGGCTGTCATCGCCGTGCCCTATTCCGCGGTCCGGTTCCGGCTGACTGAATTTACCATCGAAGACTTTTTCTTTGGGGGAACGCTCCCATTGAAAGAAAGAAAATGGGAAAAACCCTTCATGATTGCCGTGGTCTGCCATGAGGATCTGGTCTCCAATTTCAGGGAGAGGGCCGAACCCGGAACCCCGGTCTTTAATACGCCGGAACAGCCCGTGCGGGCCCTGGCCGCCCTTTGGCGCTACCAGAACTGGAAAAATAACCACAAATAATATCCGTGGGCCTTTTCTTCAGGGAACAAGCATGCCTGTTCCCTGAAGGTATTTCCGTGGTGACATACCCATTCTTTTCACTCCTCACCGTTCTAACCATCCCCGGAAAACTCCGACTATTTTGCATCATATTGCTTAATGGTCTTGACTATTGCGCAATATGATGCAAAATAGTCGGAACAACTCAGAAGGAAAGTCATATGAATCGGACACAGAAAGATCTAATTCTCAAGGATCTTAAGAAAAAAATGGTCTTCCTGACAGGCCCCAGGCAGGTGGGTAAAACATGGTTGGCCAAAGAAATAGCCGGACTTTTTCCCAAAAGCGTGTATTTGAATTATGACAGCAACGAAGATCGAAAAATCATCAACAGCGAGTCCTGGCTGGCCGATACAAACCTGTTAATCCTGGATGAACTCCATAAAATGCCCGGCTGGAAAAATTACATTAAAGGTGTTTATGACACCCGGCCTGAGCATATGATGATTCTGGTGACCGGAAGTGCAAGGCTTGAAGCTTTTCGACAAAGCGGAGATTCTCTTGCAGGCCGATACTTCAGGCATCGGCTCCTGCCCTTTTCACCTTCGGAAGTCGCGCCTGATGATTTCGGGAGTGAGCTGGAAAGATTTATGACCAGAGGAGGATTTCCGGAGCCGTTTCTGGCGGAAAGCGACATGGAAGCGGATCGCTGGCGCATGCAGTATATGGATGGCCTGATCCGGACGGATATTCTTGATTTTGATAAAATTCAGGATTTTAAAGCGATCCAACTGGTCCTTGACTTGTTGCGGTCAAAAGTCGGATCTCCGATTTCATACAAATCCATCGCCGAAGATGTGGGCATTTCGCCGAACACCGTTAAAAAATACATCCAGATATTTGAGTCTCTATATATTGTCTTCAGGGTATCCCCTTTTTCAAAGAATATCGCCCGTTCCATCCTCAAAGAGCCAAAAATCTACTTTTTTGATTCCGGCATGGTCAAAGGTGATGAAGGGCTCCGGTTTGAAAATATGGTAGGCGTTTGTCTCCTGAAGCATATTTACGCCATGGTGGATTACCTTGGCAAACCCTATTCATTGGATTATTTAAGAACCAAAGACGGCCTGGAGGTGGATTTCTGTTTAACCCACGGGGATAAACCTGAATTGATGCTCGAAGTGAAACGGTCTGATTCCACTCCGGGCAAATCCATCCTGAATTTCAATGAAAGATATCATATTCCCGGAGTTCAGCTTGTTTTGTATTTAAAGCATGAAAAAACCGAGAAAGGCATTGAGATCCGCAAAGGTTTGGATTATCTGAAATCATTAAGGCTTTAACCGCAGTTAATATTTCAGGCCTTGCCTAAAATAATATCTTTGCTATTCACATTGGAAAAACATTAAAAAGTGTGATAGAGGATTGCCCGAATGGTTAAAAGGAACATAACAGACCCGTTTTCATCGGGCCTCCAACAGGAGCGAATATGCGTTTGATTGGCTTTAGTATACAAAGGTGGTTTGAGCATGCCTACGGTTTAACCACCATTCCATATCGTTTGATGCATGGGGTTGCACAGACATTCCGGGATTCCCGTTTTGTGTTTCACGCCAACGCCAAGGCCCGGCGTTTTTTACTGGTTCATTTCCGGAAGAATTATGTTCAGGACCAGCTGCTTGTTCGCGGTGGTGATTGCCGGCAATGCGGCGTGTGCTGCAACCTGCTCTTCACCTGCCCGACTCTGACCAAACAAGGCAGATGTCTTGTCTATAACACTTGCCGCCCTAAGGCCTGCAAGGTGTTCCCCATAGACCAGCGGGACATTGACGAGGTGACATTGAACGGCGGGCACTGCGGGTATCGGTTCGAGGCTGAAAATTCCAGTATAACGGGGAGAACAGGAAGAGCCTGAAAACAGCCCGAGCCATCATGAGATCCCTTTTTTATCCCCTGAAAACAAATCAGCCATCTTCTTGGGCATATCCATTGTTTTAATGGTTTTAACTGTTTTGGAATCCGGGGGCGTGAAAGAAAGCGCATAGGCATGAAGGGCCAAACGGTCAAACTGGTGATTTTCCTTGAGGTATTTCGCTGCCCGTGCCGAGCCGTAGCGGAGATCCCCAACCACCGGATGCCCGGCAAGTTTGGCATGCCGCCGAATCTGGTGTTTTCGTCCGGTCATTAACTCTATTTCCACCAGGGTATAACGCTCACTGTATTCTAATATACGATATCGGGTTGTACTGACCTGCCGATCCCCCGAACCCTGGGGATTTCGTCGCCCGCCCGCAGTCTTGGCCAAAGCCCATTGCCATTCACCCCATTCTTTATTTTCATCTGATTTTTCAAGCTTGCCGTGCAAAATGGCGGTATAGTGTTTTTTTACCAGGTGCGTTTCAAACTGCTTGGAAAGCTCATGGAAGGACCCGGGATCAACGGCCAGCAAAACCAGGCCGCTGGTATCCTGATCCAGCCGGTGAACGGGGTGGATGCCGTAATCCGGAGCCACGGAAATGATCTTTGCCGCCTCCTGATTATTCTGGAGAAAGGAAGAGACCAGGGAACATAAATCTTTTCCCGGTTCATTGTGAACGGAAATTCCGGCAGGCTTTTCCACCACAAGCCACCCTTTTCCAACACCGTGAAACGGTATCGTGTTTGATCGTGATTCCATGATTGACAGTTCTCCCCCCCATTATTTGCCCCCCGGTAAGGGTTGCATCCCATTGTTTGACTTCTTTTGTTTTGAAAATGAGCCCAGCATACTCCATGGAACATCAGGGGTCAAATGTTTACCATCGCATGGACCCGTCACCATTACCGGATACCCGGCTAAGGCACCATATATCCTCCGCCTCCATCCTACCGGATTCAGGACAGTATCAATGCCGTTTCCTAAAGCAAATTTTCGGGCGGGGATAAACCCCACTCCTACGTTCAAATCGCACTCTGCGCTGTAGGGGCGGGGTTTATCCCCGCCCCTATGACAGATGAATTGCCTTAAGGAAACGACATTGATGATAGGGTTTAAGAAGAGGGTTTTGGACTGTTAGGACTTGCTGAACTTATCAATACAGGGTAATATCGGCACAATCTTTCAACCCGAAGAGGGCGAGTGTGGCCGGTCGGGCCCGGAGGGAAAATGAAACCCCTTGAATGGAGCATGATGAACCACATCCTGTCTACAGACATCAATACATTAAAAACGATTTTTTACTGGTCAGGCATCACATCCTTTCTTGTGCTGGAATTGTTTTATTCCTACCGCCAAAATACGGTGCCCAAAGGGAAGCGGTGGATGACCAACCTACCGCTTTCCATCATTAACGGCTCCATTTACTATCTTGTGTATTTTTCTGTTCTTGAGGAAATGATGACCCGTGCCGGAAGTGAGCGCCTGGGATTGTTAAATTCCATGGACATGCCATACGCTTTGAAAATGGTCATCGGACTGATGATCCTTGATTTTACGCTCTATATCTGGCACTTGCTGAATCATGTGGTGCCCCTTTTCTGGCGATTTCACAGGGTCCATCATTCGGATATGAATATGGATGTGTCCACTGCCAGCCGTTTTCACATCGGTGAGCTCCTCATGTCCGGCCTTGTGCGCATGATGGTTGTATACGCGTTGGGTATTCCGTTTATGACTTATATGGTTTTTGAAATACTGGTGAACTTGTCCATACAGTTTCATCACAGCAGTATCCGAATCAATCCATGGTTTGAAAAAATCTGGGTTTTATGTTTTATCCCCCCCTCCATGCACCGCGTGCATCATTCCGTAAAAATAAAAGAGCGTGACTCAAATTATGGAGCACTGTTTTCTGTCTGGGATCGGTTTTTAGGTACATTCACTTGGGGCATAGATCAGTCCAAAATATTAATCGGCATCGGCTCTCATCGAAAATTTGAAAAGCTGGGGTTCCTGCATATGTGGTTGATGCCTTTTACCGGCAAAAGCAGGTGAACCCGTCTTTTGGAGAAAGCAGGGCAAGGACACTCTTGGCCCTTTTTTGATCTTGGAAATGGATGGAAATGGAAAAAAAGAAGCGATACGGCGAGACCCTGAAGGAAAGATTGTTGGCCAGCACCCGGGACAAATTGTACAGTTTTGTCATGGCTCAAGGCATGCTTCGTGGTGCGGTGGTTAACGGGTCGCGCATGGTCAATGAGATGCGCTGGAACCATGAACTGGGCATCCTTGAAACCTTAGTGCTCGGGCACTCCTACTTGGCAGCCGCTCTTCTATCGGCCAATTTAAAAGGCAATGATCGCCTCAGCATCGGAGTAAACTGTTCAGGCCCCATTAAAGGGCTTTCCGTAGAGGTTAATGCTTTCGGAGAAGTCCGAGGATACTTGAAACAGGTTCCCATTCCCATCGAAAAACCTTTGGACAGTTTCAATCTTTCCCCATTTTACGGGGCAGGTTTTCTCTCCGTGACCAAATATCTCGAAGATGCAAAGCATCCCTTTGAAGGAAAGATCGCCATGGAACACGGCTCCCTGGCCAAAGACCTGGCTTTGTATTATTTACAATCGGAACAGATTCCCACGACTTTTTCTCTGGGTGTCTTCTTTGATACGGAAGGGGAGGTGAAGGGAGCCGGAGGGCTTTTTATACAGGCTATGCCCGGCGCTGATCCGGATGTCTTGGAACAATTGGAAACCATGGTCCTTGAACTGCCATCCATGGGGAAAGTCGTTAACCATGTTGAAAACCTCCCGGACTGGATTCAGAATACCTTCAAAGACTTCCACCCGAAACTGCTCGACCGGCGCGGAATTGAATTCATGTGTCACTGCAATCCATTGCAGATTCGAAGCATATTGGCCATGCTTGATGTGGATGAACTTACGGATATCGTCAAAAACGGGCCTTTTCCAGTGGAGATTCGTTGTCACAATTGCAATACCAATTATCCCTTTGGCCGGGAAGAAGTTCAGCGTGTATTGACTGAGCGAATCGAACGGTCTGAGGTCATGCAATAAACAAAGCAAGGAAAAGGGACATTGAAAAAGATAAACGTCGCAATCATTTTTGGCGGAAAATCTGCTGAGCATGAGGTATCCCTTCAATCCGCGAAGAATGTTTTGGATGCCATCGACAAGGAGAAATATAATCCCGTCTTGATTGGAATTGATAAAACCGGAAGATGGTTATTGAGGGACAAGTCGAAATTCCTTATCCATGCGGATAATCCTAATTTGATCGAATTAAACCAATCCAATGACGTTGTGACGTTTGCCCCGGAAAGTAACGGGAAGATTTCGACGATCAGCGATCTACAGGACAAAGGCGCAATCGACGTTGCATTTCCGATTCTCCATGGGCCCATGGGTGAAGACGGAACGATTCAAGGTTTTTTAAAACTTGCGAATATCCCCTTTGTTGGCGCAGGGGTATTGGGCTCAGCGGTTGGAATGGATAAAGATGTGATGAAGCGATTGCTTCGGGACGCGGGAATCCCCATAGCCAAGTTTATTGCTCTACGTTCGAGCGAAGGGATTCCTAATTTTGCAGAGGTCTCAAAGCGCTTAGGGGTCCCTTTTTTCGTTAAGCCAGCGAATATGGGCTCTTCCGTGGGCATAAATAAGGTAACCACAGCATCGGAATATATTTCTGCACTCAAAGAAGCTTTTTCTTTTGACCTGAAAATCGTCATAGAAGAGTTCATTGATGGAAGGGAAATTGAGTGTGCTGTCTTGGGCAACGATCAGCCCATGGCTTCGACCCTTGGTGAAATCGTAGCATGCCACGACTTCTATTCCTACAAAGCCAAATACATTGATGAAAACGGCGCTGTTCTGGAAATTCCGGCAAAACTTCCTGAAGAAACAATCCAACGTGCTCGCGAACTATCCATCCGAGTATTCAAAGTCCTTTCTTGCGAGGGGCTTGGGCGCGTGGATATGTTTCTGCGAACGGATGGCCGACTCATCGTGAATGAGATCAACACAATTCCCGGTTTCACGCGAATCAGCATGTACCCGAAACTGTGGGAGGCTTCCGGCATTTCATATTCCGAACTGATTGATAGACTGATCCAACTGGCTATGGAAAGATTTAACCATGAGAAGAAGTTGAAAACAAGTTATACACAGGAGACCCTATCATGAAAAAAGCAGTAGTGCTTGGCGGTGGCGGACCAGTGGGAATTGCCTGGGAAACCGGTATTATAGCAGGCCTTGAAAGTGCTGGAATTCTTTTGGGCAAAGCTGATTTTATCTTGGGCACATCCGCCGGATCCATGGTGGGTGCGCAGATTGCCTCGGGTTGGTCGGCGATATCCATGGTGGAAACGGAAATGAAGCAGGCGGAAACACCGCCCAAGGGAAATGATTCTTCGGGACCTTCACCCAACCTGGACCAATTGATGGAATTCATGCTCAAGGCATCCTCTGAAGATCCCCTGCAGCATTGGAAAAAGATCGGCGGATTTGCCTTAACCGCAAAAACCATCAGCGAAGACACGTTCCTTTCCTATTTCAAAGACATCGCCGGAGTTGGCCATTGGCCGGAGAATTATTTCTGTACGGCCATCAATGTCAAGGACGGCAGTTTTAAACTTTGGAATAAAAACGAGGACGTTGAACTTCAAAAAGCCGTTACTTCAAGTTGCGCCGTTCCGGGAATCTTTCCACCCATCACCATCAAGGGCGATCGATACATGGACGGCGGAATGGCTTCCGCCACCAATGCCACCCTTGCAAAGGGGCATGACCGGGTGGTCATTCTCTCGGTGATGACCGAAGAAATGCAGAAGTTCATGGGAAATCCCCTGGAAAAAGAGGTTCACATCCTGGAAGCGGCGGGCAGTAAAGTAATGGTGATCAGCCCGGACACCCTATCTGTCGAAGCTTTTGGACCGAACCTGATGGACAATTCCCGCCGGAGCAGCGTGGCCAAGGCGGGCTTGAGGCAGGGAAAAGCTGAAGCTTTAAAATTACATGCGATTTGGGACTAACTGAAAATAAGGGTATTATGGAGTCTGTCAAAGAAAAAAGCAGCGCCATCTTGCATATTGTTTATCATGCTCTGGAATCTTCCCTGAATGGTATCTTGATTACCAACTTAAAAAGCAGAATCGTCTATGCGAACACATCCGCACTCAACCTGTTAGGCTATGCCAAGAAAAAAGAACTCGTGGGCCACCCGGTGTCATCGATTTTCCATCAGGAACCCATCCAGACCCTTAAGGATATTTACGTCATTCTGAAGTCCACGGAACACAAGACGCTCAGGTTGCCCCTTTTGACCCAGCAAGGGAAAAGCGTCCTGGTTGAAATGGCGGTATCCAATGTTTACAACAAAGAAAAACGAATCATCGGCAAAATGGCTTCCATCTTGGACTTGACGGCCAATCTTGCCCTTAAAAAAAATCTGGTCAAGGCGGAGAGCCGGATTCATCATCTTTCCTCTAAAATCCTGGAAACCGAAGAAAAACAGCGTAAAATAATGGCCCGTGAACTCCACGACGCGGTCGGGTCGAACCTGGCGGCCGTCAAACTGGCTTTGGAAAGCAGGAAGGAGGCTTTCAATGATCCGTCACATGCCATTCCCCTGAGCCAGATCATCCATATCATTGAAAAAACAATGGATGAAATTCATGCGATCAGCAGAAATTTAAGCCCGGCCATCCTGGACAAATTGGGGCTGAAAAAGGCCATTGAATCTCTATGCCGTGAAATAGCCCGGATCCATCCATCCATCCGGATTGACTGCACAATGGATTTCCATAGCCAGGACATTCCGGAGCCCCTGAAAATAGTCCTCTATCGCATCATACAGGAAGCCCTGAATAATGCCGTCAAACACAGCCATGGGCCCCATGTGCAAGTCATGCTGAAGGCAGACGATGAGGGCATTGATCTGGAAATTGCCGACAATGGCCAAGGGTTTGATCTAACCCAGGCATTCGCTGATTCAGGCGACCCATCCCGGGGCCTTGGCCTGCAAAGCATGCAAGAACGCACCGAATGGTATGGGGGGCACTTCGAAATCTTTTCGGAAGAGCATAAAGGCACCAGGATCCGATCCGTGTGGCCCATGAAAAACGAATCACGTCCTTTTCCATGAACAGCCCCTATTTTAGGACCACCAGGCCTTTTTCCACGGCATAGGCTGCAAGGGAAGACGCCGTATGCATATCCAGTTTGTTCATGATATTGGCCCGGTGTTTTTCCACGGTTTTTTCACTGATGCAGAGGTAGTCGGAAATCTCCCTGTTCTTATACCCTTCCCCCACAAGCTTGAGAACTTCTTTTTCTCTCTGGGTTAGGGTATCCCATGCGGATTTTGTTTTGATCTTTTTAGAGGTCTCCAGCAACCCTTCCATGACTTTTTCCTCAATTTCCGGGCTGATAAACCGGTTGCCCGCCAAAACCGCGCCGATGGCCATTTTGAGCTCGTCAAAAGAAGAGGATTTCAGGCAATACCCTTTGGCCCCGGCTTTGAAGGTTTCAATCACGTATGCATCTTCTTTAAACATCGTCAAAACAATGATCTTGATTTTGGGAAGGACTTTTTTGATTTCGTGAATCACGGCCAGGCCATCCATTTTGGGCATATTGATGTCCAGAAGGACAAGGTCCGGCTGGTGTTTTTTAATGCAACGAATGGCCTCCAAACCGTCTCCTGCCTCACCTACAACCTCTACCTGATCGAAATTCTTGAGCAATTCACGCAACCCGTCCCGGAATATCACATGATCTTCCACAATAACGACTTTGTTTAATCCGGACATCTTCGGTTTCCCTTTTTCGGTAATGAGCGGTTGCTTGCCTAAAGGGGAATCGATGTTCTACTCCCTGAAAATACATGATCCCCCCCATATACGGCAACTGAAAAAACCTATAATGATAAATTTATTCACTATTATGGGGAAAAATTTAATTTCATTCAAGAGATAATTCTATGGCCAGAATATACATCATGGATGGTAATCCCTTTTTTTCAGAAACCCAGGAAAAGATATTAAGCCAGGCCTTTCCCTCTGCCGGAATCCGAAAATTTATCAACAGTGAAAACCTCCTATCCGAACTTGAAGACCATCCGCCGGACGCGATCTTCATGGACATCAGCCTGTACGACATGGAAGGGTTGCAGTTAATCAGGGCCATAAAAGCAAAAAACAAAGCCATTACGGTCATTGTGATCACCGGCTATGATGGTGTTGAATATGCCGGAGCAGCCTCGGAAGCCGGGGCGGACGCTTTTCTATCCAAAAACAGAATCACTCCCGCTGAACTGGTTGAGGTGGCGCGGACTTTGATTAACAATGCCTGAGGTCTTACCTGCGGCGCAAGGAGTCTATGAATGATGGAGATGCTTCAAAACTCAAAAGGGTTGATAGGGCTGGCCGGAGCCGTGGTTCTGGGCAGTCTCGCCCATTTCATTGTTTTAAAAATTGCGGGTTTTTTTGTAAAACGCACGCCTACCGTTTGGGGAGAGGCTTTTCTCAAGCATTGGAGGGGGCCTTCACGGCTGATTTTTCCGCTGTTTATGGTTCATATGGCCTTCCCTCTCATCACCTTGTCTTCCGGGGCCACGATCTTCTTCAAACAGATTTTTGCGCTCCTGTTCATCGGGTCCATAGGGTGGCTGATCATCCGGTCCATCAATGTTTTTGAAGCCGTCATCCTGGACCGTTTTCAGGTTAATGTCACGGACAATCTCCACGCCCGGAAAATACATACCCAAATTCGAGTGCTTAAGCGGGTGGCCATCATTCTGGTGGGATTTTTAGCCCTGGTGGCCATCTTGATGACCTTTGAAAGAATCCGGTATCTGGGCACCAGCATTCTGGCCTCGGCAGGCATTGCAGGCATCATCGTCGGATTTGCTGCGCAACGGTCCATCGCCACCCTGCTGGCCGGCATCCAGGTGGCCATCACCCAGCCGATTCGCCTGGACGATGTGGTGATCGTGGAAAACGAATGGGGCAGAATTGAAGAAATCACCCTCACCTATGTGGTGATCAATATATGGGATGAACGGCGCCTCATCGTGCCCATCACCCATTTCCTTGAAAAACCTTTTCAAAACTGGACCCGCGTATCCGCGCAGCTTCTGGGCACGGTTTTTCTTTACGTGGATTACACGGCCCCTGTGGAAGCCATCCGAAACCATCTGCATGACATCGTTAAAGGCACGGGCCTCTGGGATGGCCGAGTCTGTGTGTTGCAGGTCACCCATGCCGGAGAACGAACGGTAGAGCTGCGAGCCCTGGTGAGCGCTTCGGATGCTTCAACCGCATGGACCTTGCGCTGCCTGGTCCGGGAAAAACTCATCTCTTTCTGCAAGGAAAACTTTCCCATGGCCCTGCCGAAATTTCGAACTGAACCCATTTCCCCTGAACCCATGCAAAATTCATTGAACCACACAGCCATGGATTGAGGAAAAATGATGAAAAAAACAGCCTTCCTATTCCTTCTCCTGCTTCTTTCGACCGCCTGCAGCCAAGGGCCGGATCGGGCGGTGGTGTTTGCCGTTGGCGGCGCACCTGCAGAACTGGACTTCTGGGAAAATCTGGCGGATGAATTTACCCGAACCTCGGGCATCCCCGTGCGCATTCTGCGCCAGCCCAGCGATACCGACCAGCAGCGCCAGAGCTTGGTGATCGCCTTAAAGGCAAGGATGAAGGACCCGGATGTTTTTCTCATGGATATTGCATGGATCGGACTCTTTAGCGCCGCTGACTGGTTGATGCCCCTGGAAGCGGATATGGATACCGTACCCTTTTTCGCACAGGTGATTGATACGGTGGACCGGTTCAACGGGCGATTGATTGCCCTGCCGGTTTACATGGACGCGGGGGTTCTTTACTATCGAAAAGATTTGGTCAAAGCCCCGCCGGACACCTGGCAAACCCTGATCGCATCCGCCCGGAAAGTGCAGGAAGCCCAGAGGAAAACACAGCCGGACTTTTACGGTTTTGTCTGGACAGGGGCACAGTACGAAGGCCTGATCACGGTCTTTATGGAATTTGCCGGTACATCGGGCGGGTTTGTCGAGGAAAATGAAGGCATCCGTCTGAATTGCCCGGCCAATATTCGCGCCTTGAGGATGATGCGCGAGCTGATTCAACCCCTTGCCGTTTCCCCGGCCAATACCTTTACCCAAATGAAAGAAGAAGAAGTGCGAATGGCTTTTCAGCAGGGCCATATCCTCTATGAGCGCAACTGGCCCTATGCCTGGGCTCTCCATGAGGCTGACGATTCCCCTGTGCGCGGCAAAACCGGTGTGGCGCAGGTTCCGGCTCCGGAAACCGGCCGGAGTGTCTCCACCCTGGGGGGATTCCATGTTGGCGTATCCCGGTATACCAACGTAAAAGCCGAAGCCATGGCTTTTGTCCAGTTTATCACCTCCTATGATAATCAGAAACGCATGGTGATGGAACTGGGCTGGAACCCCGGCCGCCAGGATCTTTACGATGATCCTTCCATACTGGCCAAAGCACCCCACTTTAATGCGCTTAAGAGTGTGTTCCAACATGCGCGGCCCAGGCCCCTGAAACCTTATTACAGCCAGATTTCCGCAGTGGCCCAAACGCATATCAACAGGGTTTTAGCCGGTCATGCGGCACCCGAAGAAGCCCTGGCCAAAGCCGACCTGGAAATTCAAGGCATTTTAAGCCGTTATCAGGTGGACCCATGACACAACCCCAACCAAATATGGATGAAAATAGACCCCATCATATCAACCCTTTTCAGGAATCCTGGACGGCCCTCCTGTTCATGCTGCCGCTTCTGGCCTTTCTTTTGATTCTGATTGTGATTCCTGTGGTGGGGACGGTCCTGGACAGTCTCATGCGGGATGTGGCTTTTCTACCGAAAAAATGGATCGGGCTGACCAATTTCCAGGTCCTTCTCAAAGACGCGGCCTTTTGGCAGTCGACCCGTTTTACACTTTCGTTTGTGGTCGTATCCGTACCCTTGGAGGTTTTTCTGGGTCTGCTTATTGCGCTGGTGCTTAACGAATCTTTCTCCGGGCGTGGAATTCTGCGGGCAGTTGTGCTCATTCCCTGGGCGATCCCCGCGGCCGTATCCGGACGGGTATTTGAACTGATTTACCATTACAGCTACGGGGCTGCCAACTATTTACTCAAAATCACCGGTCTTTCCCATGAACCCATGAACTGGCTGGGAACCGGCATGGGGGCGTTCATCGGCGTGGTTCTGGCCGATGCCTGGAAAACCACGCCTTTTGCCGCTTTGATTCTGCTGGCCGGCCTTTCCGCCATCAACGAGGATTTGTACAAACAGGCCCGGGTGGACCGCGCCCATTTTTTTCAACGGATGTGGTATATCACCCTGCCCCTGCTCAAACCCGTGATTGTGGTAACCCTGTTGTTCCGTACGGTTATGGCCCTTCGGGTTTTTGACGTGATTTATGTTTTAACCGGCGGAGGACCGGGTGGTGCCACAACCCCCCTTTCCCTTTTTGCCTTCCGCTATTTCAGTGCGGCGGACTTTGGGTACGGGGCTGCGGCCAGTGTGCTGCTGTTTGTCATCGCCCTAGTATTTTCGGTGCTCTATGTCAAGGCCGGGCGGTTTGAGGAGGAGCTTGAATGAAGGAAGAAATGATCCAAAAGGCACTCCTGGTTTGTGGCGTGACCCTGACCATTCTCTTTTGCCTGGGACCTTTTTTTTACATGGTCCTGACGGCCTTTGGAAGGCATCCTGATTTTCTGCTGCCGGGCAAAGCCTACACCCCAACCCTGGACAATTTCCGGGTGGTTATTTTTTCCGAATCCATCCCGTTTATGACCTATCTGAAAAACAGCATTCTCATTTCCGCAATCAGTGCTGTTGTCTCCGTGGGGCTGGTCTCTCCGGCCGCATATGCCATCGCCCGGTTGCCCCTTCCGGGCAAAGCCGCTTTTCTTTTCGGCGCACTGGGAATTTCCATGTTTCCGGAGATCAGTCTGATCAGTTATCTTTTCAAACTCATGAGTGCCATGAACCTGGTCAACACTTACATGGCCCTAATCCTGCCCTATATCGCCTGGACCATGCCCCTGTCTTTATGGATCCTGGTGAGCTATTTTTCCCAGGTTCCCCGGGACCTGGACCGGGCAGCCCAGATTGACGGGGCTTCCCGCTTGCAGATTCTCTTTAAAATCATTCTGCCTTTGGCTGCTCCGGGTGTGTATGCCACGGGTCTGCTGGCGTTTATTTTTGCCTTCAATGAATTTCTGTTTGCCCTGATGCTGACCATTGACCACAGTGCCCGCACCATTCCCGTGGGCATCGCGCTGTTCGAAGGGTTCCATGGCCAGATTCCCTGGGGGCAGATCATGGCCGGGGCAAGCGTGGCAAGTCTGCCGGTGGTAGCCCTGACCCTGGTATTTCAACGCCGTATTGTGCAGGGACTGACAAGGGGGGCTGTGAAAGGATGAATCTATCATTTGAAAATATTCGAAAAACCTATTTGACGCTGCATGGGAGGGTGGATGCCTTAAAGGGCCTTGATTTAGAGATAGCGGACGGGGAATTCTTCGTTCTGCTGGGTCCTTCCGGCTGCGGAAAATCCACTACCCTAAACCTGGTTGCAGGGTTGGAGCGCCCCTCCAAAGGGGTCATCCGATTCGGGAATCAAATCATGGCGGATGCGGACCGGAACGTTATGATCCCCCCGCGCAATCGCAATGTTTCCATGGTGTTTCAAAGCTATGCCTTGTATCCTCACATGAACGTATTTGACAACATTGCGTTCCCCCTGAAAATAGCACGAAACCCCAAAGACGATATTCGCAGGGAGGTGGAAAAAACAGCAGCAGTTCTGGATATTACGAGCCTGCTGGATCGCAAGCCCGGAGAATTGTCCGGGGGTCAGCGCCAGAGGGTATCCATTGCCCGGGCCCTTGTAAGAAACCCCTCCGTGTTCCTGCTGGATGAACCCCTCTCCAACCTGGACGCGCAGTTGAGAACCAACACCCGGGCCGAATTAAAAAAACTACAGCGGGAAATGGGAATCACCACGCTCTACGTCACCCATGACCAAACCGAAGCCATGACCCTGGGGCATCGGATCGCGTTGTTCCATCAGGGCCGAATGATCCAGTGCGGAACCCCGTCACAACTCTATGATCAGCCGATCAACCCCTTTGTCGCCGGCTTTATGGGGTCACCGCCCATGAACCTTCTTCCGGTTGGAATCAGAGAACAGGGAAATCAGATCAGCCTTTTACTCAATCATCGGGCCATCCCCCTTCCGGATGGAAAAAAACCCCTATTAAACCGTCTATCCGGCCCAAAAGCCCTCATGGGCATAAGGCCCGAACACATTGAAATCGCCAGCCCGAAAGGGGATTTCGTCCTTTCGGGAAAAGTTCGGGTGAAGGAGCCCCTGGGACGGGAGGTGATTTTTCATGTGGATGTTGATGAAAACCGCCTGGTCGTGGTAAGTGACAAACAAGACTATGGCGTGGATGAGACCATCACCCTGTCTTTTGCCATGGACCGGATTCATCTGTTTGAACCGGAATGACAATTTCTTCCCGGCCTTTTGTTTTTAAGGACCCATGGCATGAATGCCGTCCGGATAACGGCATGATCAGAACCTACAGACAAAAAGGGAAATAAAAATTGACTCCCAGTGAAAACGAAACGGAAAACCGTTTGATCATTGTGTCCAATCGTCTGCCGGTAACCATCGCCCGGGACAAATCCGGCCAATGGCAGGTGAGTGAAGGTTCGGGTGGCCTGGTGACGGCCATGGCACCGGTTTTAAGGGACAGGGGCGGATTATGGATCGGTTGGTCCGGAATGGCAAACGGGGATCGGGAAACGCTGAAAAACCTTCTGGATTCGACCACAGAGGACACGGGTTATCGTTTTGAACCCGTCATCCTGACAGAAGAAGAAGTGGATCATTTTTACAAGGGTTTTTCCAATGAGATTTTATGGCCCCTGTTTCACGACCTTCAGACCCGGTGCAATTTTGATCCTGCTTACTGGGACGCCTATCAAAGGGTCAACCGCAAGTTTGCCCTTTGCATTTGCGATATTATAAAGGCCCGAGACCATATCTGGATTCATGATTACCACCTTTCGCTCGTGGGCAGGGAATTGCGTGAACTTGGTGTTTACTCCAAAATCGGCTATTTTCTCCACATCCCCTTTCCTTCTCCGGATCTTTTTTTCAAGCTGCCATGGCGATTTGAAATCCTGAAGGGTATGCTGGCCTATGACCTGATCGGGTTTCAGACCCTGCGGGACCGGCGCAACTTTGTTCAATGTCTTCACCTCATTTATAAGGGTATTGTTATTCGTGGACGGGGTAAGGTTCTGCGTACACAAATCGACGGCCGGGAAATTAGCATCGGCTGGTTTCCCATCAGTATCGATTACGAAGAATTTGCAAAAAACGCAAAAAAAGACGAGGTAAGAGAAAGGGCGGAAACCATTCAAAAGGAGATGAATGTTCAACATATCGTGCTGGGAGTGGATCGCCTGGATTATACCAAGGGCATCCCGGAAAGACTTGCGGCGTTTGAGCTCGCCCTGGAGCAATACCCCGAGCTCCAGGGGAATACCTCCCTTCTGCAACTTGTGGTTCCCAGCCGGGTCCATATTCCCAAATACATGGAGTTGCAAGAGAAGGTGGAGATCCAAATCAGCAAAATCAACGGACGATTCGGCCGACCCGGATGGATGCCGGTCCATTATATGTTTCGCGCCATTGACAACAGAGAGCTGCTCGCTTTCTATCGCGCGGCGGACATTGCCTTTATTACCCCCCTTAAAGACGGCATGAACCTGGTGGCAAAAGAATACTGTGCCGCCAACGTGGATGGTAACGGTGTGCTGATTTTAAGTGAATTTGCCGGTGCCAAAGATCAGCTCCACCGGGGAGCGCTGCTGGTCAATCCCTATGATATCAAGGCGGTGGCCCAGGCCTTGCGTCAAGCCGTCCTGATGGATTTACATCAACGCAAAATGCGGATGCAAACCTTGCGAAAAAGTATCCGCAGGCAGGATGTATACTGGTGGGTGGACGCTTTCTTGGAAGCCGTGTTTGTTCATAAACTGAAGGGATTTCCCCGGTTGACCGACCATCTGGAACAACGCCATTTATCTTATCGTCAGATGGAGTCTTCTTACAGGCATGATGAATAGAAGGATCATATAATGTTATTTGCAACCAACGAGACACCCGGTGTTGATCAAGACCCAGGCTGGTATAAGGACGCGGTGATCTACCAGCTGCATGTCAAAAGCTTCTATGACGGCAATGCCGACGGCATCGGCGATTTTAAGGGGTTGACGGAAAAACTTGATTACCTTCAGGATTTGGGTGTAACCGCCATCTGGCTCCTGCCTTTTTATCCCTCGCCCTTAAAGGACGACGGGTATGATATATCCAACTATGAGCTCATTCATCCGGCCTACGGATCACAAAGCGATTTCAAGGCTTTTTTGAAAAAAGCCCATGGCCGAGGCATCCGTGTGATTACGGAACTCGTAATCAACCATACTTCCGATCAACATCCCTGGTTTCAACGGGCCCAGCAGGCTCCACCCAACAGCAATTATAGAGACTGGTATGTCTGGAGTGATACGCCGGAACTCTATACGGAAGCACGCATCATCTTTCAGGATTTTGAATCCTCCAACTGGACATGGGATCCGGTGGCCAAAGCCTATTATTGGCACCGCTTCTATTCCCACCAACCGGATCTGAACTTTGACAATCTCCAGGTCCAGAAGGCCATCTTCAACGTGCTGGATTTCTGGTTGAACCAGGGGGTGGACGGATTTCGCATGGATGCGGTCCCTTATCTGTTTGAACGGGAAGGCACAAATTGTGAAAATCTTCCTGAAACCCATGAATTCATAAGAAAAATCAGAGCCCACGTGGATCAAAAATATCCTGGCCGCATGCTGCTTGCCGAAGCCAATCAGTGGCCGGAAGATGCTGCCGCCTATTTCGGGGCAGGCGATGAATTTCATATGGCGTTTCATTTTCCACTCATGCCGCGCTTATTCATGGCCCTTCAGATGGAAGACCGTTTTCCCATTCGGGACATCCTGGAGCAGACGCCGTCCATTCCGGAAACGGCCCAATGGGCGATTTTTTTACGGAACCATGATGAACTGACCCTGGAGATGGTCACTGATGAGGAGCGGGATTATATGGTTCGGGTTTATGCCCAGGACCCGAAAATGCGGCTGAACCTGGGCATTCGCAGAAGACTTGCGCCCCTGCTGGGCAATCACCGCCGCCGCATGGAACTGATGAATGCCCTGCTCTTCTCCCTGCCCGGAACCCCCATCATTTACTACGGGGATGAAATCGCCATGGGAGACAATATCCATCTCGGCGACCGGGACGGGGTCCGCACGCCCATGCAGTGGTCCAGTGACCGGAACGCAGGCTTTTCAAAAGTAAACCCCCAGGCCCTCTATCTTCCGGTCAACATTTCTCCGGAATATCATTTTGAAGTCATCAATGTGGAAGTGCAGCAGCAGAACCTGCACTCCATGCTATGGTGGGTGAAGCGAATCATCAAATTGCGCAAACGGTTCAAGGCCTTCAGCCGGGGAAGTCTTGAATTTCTAAGTCCGGAAAATCATCATATTCTGGCGTTTATCCGCAGCTATCAGGAAGAGAACCTGCTGGTGGTGGTGAACCTGTCACGATTCGCCCAATACGGCGAACTGGATCTATCCGGCTATGCAGGGGCAACACCCATCGAGCTGTTTGGCCAGACGGCTTTTCCCACAATTTCAGCACAACCCTACTTTCTTTCCCTGGGTCCCCACAGTTTTTTCTGGTTTTATCTGTCCCTCCCGGATGCAGGCTCGGAACCCCCCAACGCGGCCGGCGGGTTCAAACTGCCAGAAATGACCCTATCCGGAAATGAAAACAGCCTCTTTTCCAGCCGCAACAAAGCAGGCCTTGAAACCATGCTGTCCACCTATATTCTGAATGCCAGGTGGTTTGGCGGAAAAGCCCGTATTTTCAAGCAGGCCACATTGACAGAGGTTATTTCCATAGCCAAATCGGAAATTCCCACTGTGATCGCTTTTGTTCAGATGGATTATGCCAAAGACGATTCTGAAACCTATGTGCTTCCGGTCACCTTAACGGAAACGTCGGAAGCCAAAGACATCCTGGAAAATACCCCCTGGGCCGCCATAGGCCGGATCACGTTTAAGGGCAAAAACAGGACCTATCTTTTCCATGACGGGCTGGCCAGCAGCCGTTTCTGCCACTTGCTGTTGAAAATGATTGAGCGACACCTTCGGATCAAGGTGGGAAAAGGCTCCGTGTCCGGCAGCGCCCTTCCCGTTTTCTCAACATTAAACAAACAACTGCCGGAAACCATGAGCACAAAAGTCATCAATTCCGAACAGAGCAATTCGTCGGTGATTTTCAGCGACCGGTTTATCTTAAAGATAATCCGTCGAGTGAGCCCGGGCATCAACCCGGATTTTGAAATCAGCGAATTCTTAACGGAAAACAAATTCCCCCATACGCCTCATCTGGCCGGTTCCATAACCTTTCATCCGGAAAAAAGCGAGCCCTCAACCCTTGGGATTCTTCATGCCCATGTGGCCAATCAGGGGGACGCATGGCAATACACCCTGCGTCATCTGAACAGTTTTTTTGAAAACGCCATGGCCGGAAAAGAACGGTTTCTTCACTGTGCCTCCATGGAAGCCAAGCCCCTGGAGTGCTTATCCGATGAAGTGCCTCCGGAAGTCATTGAAATGATCGGCCCCTTTTTTGAATCCGTACGTCTGATGGGTATGCGCACGGCCCAATTGCATGGCGCCCTGGCATCCGCCCCCAAGGGATCGCCTTTTGTTCCGGAACCTTTTTCCAAGCTCTACCAGAGATCCCTGTTCCAGTCTGTTCGAACCCTGGGCATCAAAACCTTTGATCTTTTACACCGGAACCTGGACAAGCTACCCGGCCAATTCCATGAAGATGCCCGAATCCTGTTGCAAAATGAGCACAACCTCTATGACCGTCTCATGCCTTTGCTGGACAGAAAAATAGCCGCCCAACGGATTCGCATCCATGGCGATTATCATCTGGGCCAGCTGATGTTCACGGGAAAGGACTTTCAAATTATTGATTTTGAAGGTGAACCGGCCAGGCCGGTTTCAGAACGCCGTATCAAGCGCTCCGCGCTTCAGGACGTTGCAGGAATGCTTCGTTCCTTTCATTACGCGTCTGAATGGGCCCTTTACTCCATAAGAAACACCGGAATGGGGGATGGCGGAAGCGACACGCTTCTTCAAGCCTGCGCCCTTCGATGGGTGGACTGGATACGCATGATATTTCTCAAGGCCTATCTGACGGAAGCCCGGGAGGGTCATTTCCTTCCCCAAGATCAAGGAGATTTTATTCTTCTGCTGGATATTTATTTACTGGATAAGGCCCTGTATGAACTGGCTTATGAGCTCAACAACCGTCCTGAATGGGTGGGCATTCCCATGAAAGGCCTCCTGGCGCTCATGATCACGCCAGGATGAAAACCCGGGGCAGAGCAAAGTTCTCCATCCCTTTTCGGGATGTGCATTATCCGGGCCGGATGTGCATTACCCGAAATGGATCAACTTCCTGTAAAACGCCAGAGTGTTTTCCGCCACCCTTGCCCAGGTAAAATGGTCCAACACACGCTGTCTGGCCGCAATACCCATACGGGCTTTGACTTCAGGGGAGGTCACCAGGGCGTTGATACGGGTGGCGAGGTCCCGGGCAAACTTTTCCGGATGCATTGGCTCGGGATTGCCTCCGCCCATGGCCTCAAACGGGACAAGCCAGCCGGTTTTTCCATCGGCGATCACATCCGGAATGCCGCCTACCGCCGATGCCACCACCGGAACCCCGCAAGCCATGGCTTCCAGAAGGATAATCCCGAAGGGTTCATACACCGAGGGGCAGACAAACACCGATGCATGGCTGTACAGTACCACCAGGTCGTTGGCGGGAACCGTTTCTTTGACCCAAATGACCGGGTTACCCGATTGCTGTTTTAACCGGGACACGGATTCCGTGACCTCGTCCATGATTGCCGGGGTATCCGGAGCGCTGGCGCACAATACCACCTGGATACCGGGGCTAAGGTACCGGGCGGCCTCAAGATAATGGAGAATTCCTTTCTGGCGGGTAATACGCGATACGAGCAGAATGTAAGGTTTTTCAGGATTAATCCCGTAGGCCCGAACCCGGTCCGGATCCCGCGTAATCTTATATTGAGCCTCATCTATCCCGTTGGGAATCTCCGCGATCTTGTGTTCAGGAACCCCGTAAAGGGATTGAACATCTTTTTTCATGGACGCGGAAACAGCAATCACCCCGTCGGCATTCTCATAGGCTGTTTTTTCCAGCCAGGTGCTGGCATTGTATCCGGCTCCGAGCTGTTCCTGCTTCCAGGGCCGATGAGGCTCCAGGGAATGGGTGGTCAAAACCAGGGGGACCTTTAAAAGCTGTTTTAACAAACAGCCGGCCAAATGGGTATACCAGGTATGGCAATGGATAAGATCGGCCCCTTTCACGGCATCGGCCATGGCCACATTGTGCATCAGGGTATCCGCAAGGACCGGATGGGAAAATTCCTTAGGGTTCGCTAAAACCGGGGAACCTATCCCTTTGGCACGCAGATTGTCCCGGGTTTCGTCTTGGGTCCCGAAGCACCATACGGCAATATCATGGGACTTCTCTTCCATTTGGCTCAGCTCACGGGATAGAAATGTCACATGAACCCCGGCCCCTCCATAAACATAAGGTGGATATTCCTTGGTTAGTAGTGCAATTTTCATCCCTTCCTCCTTAAATGCTTGTGTTGTCGTTTTGTTTTGCATATTCTGGGTGAACCCCCTGTTTACAGGATATTTTTAAGGATGAAAATGGGGGAATACATGTATTTCAAAGCTCATAAACTTGCTTTAAAGTGACCGGAAAGTACACCCCCTTACAAAAGGAATTTTTATTCATGCATATTTTACTGGTGGCTGCGGAGAACAGCGCATTAAAAGGGGCAAAAGCAGGCGGCTTGGCAGACGTTATCGGCGAGGTCGGGCCGGAACTGGTCAAACAGGGTTGCTCCATCACCACGGTCCTCCCGTCCTATGGATTTTTACACGTCCTGAACCCATCGACTTACCGATTTTCCGTGACTTGTTTTTTCCGCGGATTTCCACATCAAGTCGATTTTTATGAGGCCACCGCCAGCAACCCCCGGGACCCGGTCCAACACCTGATTGCGGATCACCCTCTGTTTGGAGAAACCCACCAACAGGACGGCATCCGTCAAATATATGCCCATGACCCGCCGGACCGGCCTTTTGCCACGGATGCCACCCGATTCGCCCTGTTTTGCGTGGCTATTGCCACCGCAATCATTGAAAAACGGATCGGAAAGCCGGACGTCCTCCACCTCCACGACTGGCATGCCGCCTTTTTACTGATCCTTCGAAAATATCATCCGGAATTTGAGTCTCTGAAGTCCATACACACGGTTTTTACCATTCACAACCTGGCCCTCCAGGGGATTCGACCCTTCTGGGGAAGCGATTCTTCCCTGGACGCGTGGTTCCACGGCCTCTCCTATTCTCCTTCCGATCTGGCTGATCCCCGATGGCCCAACTGCGTCAACCCCATGGCTGCCGGTATTAGGTTTGCCGATGTTGTGCATACGGTTTCTCCAACCTACGCAAAGGAAATTTTACATCCGGAACACAAACCGGATGTTTATTCCGGCGGAGAGGGCCTTGAAAAGGACCTTCAACAGGCTGAAAAAGAACACCGGCTTTTCGGCATTCTAAATGGATGCGCCTATGCTGAAAATCGAGACCTGCAAAAAACCGGCTTTCAAGCACTCGTCCGGATTTTTAAATCCTCCATTCCTGCCTGGCTTGAAGGAAAACAAACCCTGCCCATGGCCCATTTTCTTGCCTGTCTCCGTCTTGCAGACCTTGAATCCTTTCCACAAAACCCTTCAATACTGCTTTGCAGCGTCACCCGGCTCACGGACCAGAAAGTACTTCTGATGAAAGCCTCGGGCTCCAATGGGAAGTCGGGTTTTGAGGAAATCCTGGGGTTTTTGGAACAGGAAAAAGGCCTTTATGTGATTCTGGGATCCGGGGAACCGGCCTATGAACGCTTTTTCACGGACATGAGCGCCCGGTTTGAACGGTTTATTTTTCTAAACGGCTTTTCAAATCCCTGTGCCGACCACTTATACACCAACGGAGACCTGTTTTTAATGCCCAGTTCCTTTGAGCCCTGCGGCATCAGCCAGATGCTGGCCATGCGGGACGGTCAACCCTGCGTAGCTCACAATGTGGGCGGGCTCAAGGATACCATACGCCACCAGGAAAATGGATTTACCTTTTCCGGAGCCACTCTGACTCAGCAAGTGGATCATTTTGTTTCCACGGTCAAAGCTGCGATTCTCATGCGAAAAAACACCCCGGATGAATGGGAACATGTTTGCCGTCAGGCGGCCGCAGAACGCTTTTCTTGGCAAAAAAGCGCCAGCCTGTATATCGAACAACTCTATGGCGGATTTGCAGGCTGAACTCCGGATTAATCTTATAACAGGAAGAAGCACTCCATGAGCTTGGAAAAGAACTCTGCCGGGTCAGCACCGCTCTCTCTATCAGGTGACCTTTCCTCAGCCCTATCCGCCAAGGAAGACATCCGCAATAGGATCGAAGACCGGAAGCTTGCGGTTTTCCTGGATTACGACGGCACCTTGACGCCGATTGTCGAACGTCCTGAACTGGCTGTTCTGTCCGATGAAATGCGAAAAACCCTTAAAGACCTGTCTTCCCTCTGCTTGGTGGGAATTTTAAGCGGTCGAGGGCTGGAGGATGTTAAAAACTTGGTGAACCTGGACAACCTCCTCTATTCCGGAAGCCATGGATTTGAAATTGCACCTTATGGGCACAGAGAATTCAGTCAAACCAAGGGAGAACCCTTTCTGCCAGCTCTGGATCTGGCGGAAGAAACCTTGAACAAGGCCCTGAAGCCCATTCAAGGCACTTTCCTGGAACGAAAAAAATATTCAATTGCCGTGCATTTCAGACAAGTTGCCGACAGGGAGATCCACAAGGTCGAAGAGCATGTGGATGCGGTGATGGCCCAACAGAACCTGCTCCACAAGTCCGTCGGCAAGAAGGTTTTTGATCTTAAACCGGCTGTGGACTGGAATAAAGGCACAGCCCTTGGGTGGATTCTGGAAAAGTTGGAAATGGACCGGCCCAACGTACTGGCGATTTACATTGGAGACGACACCACGGATGAAGACGCATTTCGTGAAATGGCCCGCATGGGAGGGATCGGCATTCTCGTGCGTGATCCCCTATCCCGACCTACCCACGCCAGGTTTGCGCTGGACAGCACGGATGATGTTCGGTTTTTCCTGGAATTCCTGATTGCCGCAACCCGTAAAAAGTTGGCTGGATAAAGCCTCCCGGTGGATCACTCTTTCCCGGATATTCTTTTGTGATTTTTAATCATTTTAAGCACCTCAAACCAGGCGATGCTGATGATACCTGCGGAAAAACAAATGGCCAGATCCACGGGGTGCAGAATATTAAAGCGAAACATGCTTCGAAGGGGCGGGACATAGAGCACGGCCATGAGAAATACCCCGGCCCCCCCGAGGACATACCACAATGCAGGATTGGGCGATTTTATATTGCCGAGAATGGTTCTGGACCAGGAACGGTTGGTGAGGATCAGACAGAGGTTGGCGATGATCAGGGTGGTAAAGGTCAAGGCCCGGGCTTCGAGCTCTCCCCGTTCAAGAACCATGGTGACCGCAAAGACCCCCAGGACGATGATCAACACGCTGATCCCCTGCAAAATGCTCATGATAAGAGTTGTCCCACCGAATAGCGACTCTTTTGGATTACGCGGGGGTCGATTCATCACATCGGCTTCTTCCTTTTCCGCTTCAAAAACCACGGAACAGGCCGGATCAATGATCAACTCCAGAAAAACCACGTGAACCGGAAGGAGTACCAGGGGCCACTTCATCAGGGCCGGAATTAGCGACAGGCCGGCGATGGGGATATGAATGGCAAAAATATAGGCGATGGCCTTCTTGATATTGTCATAGATTCGCCGGCCCATTTTTACGGCCTGGACAATGGAGGAAAAATCATCATCCAGAAGAACCAGGGCCGAAGCCTCCCGGGCCACATCCGTTCCACGGCCCCCCATGGCGATACCGATATGGGCCGATTTTAAGGCAGGCGCGTCGTTGACTCCGTCCCCGGTCATGGCCACAATCTCGCCATTGGCTTTGAAGGCATTGACCAGACGAAGCTTTTGCTCCGGGACCACCCGGGCAAAAATATTTACGGTATTGATGCGCTGCCGCAGGTCTTCATCGCTCATTTTATCCAGATCAGGACCCGTGATCATTTGATCCGGAGATTCCAGGCCTATGTCCAGGGCAATATGCCGGGCGGTTCCGGGATAATCCCCCGTGATCATGACGACCCTGATGCCCATGCCATAACATTCCCGGACGGCATTGGGAACCGCCTCTCTCACCGGATCAGCCAGCCCCACCAGCCCCATGAATTCAAATTCAAAATCATGCTGGGAATCCGGAAGCCCGGTCTCATCGAACCTTGCTTTTGCAACCCCCAGAACCCGCAGTCCCTCATCCGCCATGGCGCTCACATGGGTCGATATTTCCAACGCACGGGTTTCATCAAAATGGCACAGATCAATAATGGCCTCGGGAGCGCCTTTGGCGGAAATCACATAATTTGGTCCATCCGGGGATTTCCACACCCTGGACAGGCTGAGCAAGGCCTTGGAAAGGGGGTATTCATGAATCAACGACCAGTTTTCATGAATATGTTCGGTCCGGGCCAGGTATTTTTCACCCACCTGCCGGATGGCTTTTTCCATGGGATCAAAGGGATCGGTCTGGCCAGCCAGAATACAGTATTCCATGAGCCCGTGAAAGTGTTCGGACATGGACGAAGCAGAAGGATCGGCATTCCAATACTGGTTTTCGGAATAGAGCTGTTTCACCTCCATGCGGTTCATGGTCAAGGTCCCGGTTTTATCCACGCACAGAACCGTTGTGGAACCCAGGGTCTCCACAGCCGGAACACGGCGGGTCAGCACGCGATGCTGGGAGATTCGCCAGGCCCCCAGGGCGAGAAAGATGGTGAGAACCACGGGAAACTCCTCGGGAAGCGTGGCCATGGCCAGGGTTAAACCGGCCAGAAGGCTCTCTATCCAGCTTCCGCAGGTGAATTTCAAAATAATCACCAGCATAACACAAAGCCCCATACCAATTATGGCCAGCTTCCTTACGATTCTCCCGGTTTCCTTCTGGAGCATGGTTTTTTCCGGCTCCACGGACTGCAGGACCTTTCCGATCTTCCCCATCTCGGTTCCCGAGCCCGTGGCCGTCACCCGGGCGATCCCCTTGCCCTGGACCACCAGGGAACCGGAATACACAAAGGGCAGATCATCCCCACCGGGCCGTCCCATCTCCTCTTCGCAATCCGAGGCTGCTTTTCTCACGGGAACGGATTCTCCGGTGAGCAGGGATTCGTTGACCAGGAGATTGAGGCAGGTGAGCATGATGGAGTCGGCAGGTACACGGTCCCCTTCATTGAGGATCAGGATATCCCCGCAAACCACTTCACGGCCGGCGATGCGCCTTTCCTTTCCATCACGAATCACCCGTGCCCTGGGGCTGGAAAGATCCCTCAGGGCTTCCAGGGCCCGCTCGGTCTTCCGTTCCTGGTAAAACGTGATGCCGATGACCACAAAAACAAAACCCAGGAGCATGATGGCTTCTCTGATGTCCCCCAAAAACAGGTAAAGGGTTCCGCAGGCCACCAGGAGCAAAAACATGGGCTCTTTGATGATATCCAGAAAGATGGTGAAAAAATGACGTTTTTTTGTGGAAGGCAGTTCATTAAACCCTTCAGCATCAAGTTTTCGTGCAGCTTCCTCTTCGGTCAGGCCGTTTAATGTGTTGGCTTCCAAGTCTTTTCGTAAGTTCATATTATCCTTCGAATGAATACGTTTTGAGCTGACGGTTTTTAATCCGGAATTTTAACGTGATCATCATCCGCAAAAAACCATGTTTAAAATAACCCCCAAGGTCAAGACCAACACCGTCCAACAAACCACGCGCCTGACCCATATTGCTTTCAAAAGCGCCTCCTCATCTTTATGATCTACTTATAGGAAAACCTGTTGAAATCCAAGACTGAATCTTCTGGTTCACCTTGAATAGGGTAAAGGATATCCCTTGGCAGGCATCGGCCGCTAACAAAGCCAGGATGTTTTTTTGTCCTAAAATATACAATCTGAGGATGAAGGGGCAGAAATTAATTTTGAACTATTCAATCTCTGCTTAAGTTGACTTTAAAAAGAACCGATACTAAAGTGTCTACGGATCTTGAGGCCTTGAACCAAAAATGGAGAATTGTATGGGCATTTCAATTTATGAGCTTGCTGTCTTGTTGGTGTTGTTCGGGTTTATTATCGGTATTTGCGCGCTTGTTTCTGTTCTTCGAAGCGAATTCACCGGATACAATAAACTGATCTGGCTTCTGGTTGTCCTGTTGGTTCCTGTCATAGGATCCCTTCTTTATTTTTTCATGGGAAGAAAACAAAGAATTCAAAAAGGATAATTCCATGTCCCAAAAAGTTTTCATAAAGCCGCCCCAACCCACGGGAACCATGTTGGTGGCCCAGATGGTTATTTCCGGTCTGTTTCTGCCTTTTGGAATCATGATTACCGCCCTTGCCGATGGAGAGGCCAGGCTTTTTGCAGGGTTTTTCGCTCTGATCTGGGTGGTTGGTTGTTCCTCGATATTTATCTACTCCCTGAAATTGTACCTGCTGTTAAAAAAAGGAAAGATCGAAGTTGCAGAGATTGACCAGGAGGATGTCCCGGAAACCAGCGGCTTTGCCTCACGGCTGCGTGACCTCGAAGCCCTAAAAGCAGACAAACTGATCAACGAGGGTGAATACCTGAAGAAAAGGGCAGAGCTCCTCCGGGAAAAGTGGTAATCCCCCTTGAAATAATGGAGAAACAGATATGAAACGATCTTTGACCGTCATGGTTTGGGCAGTCCTCCTGGCCCTGGTTTTTTCCTGGGACACAGCTTTAGCCGATTCACCGGAGCCCAATTCGGCCTCGGCAGCCAACAATGCCTTTGCCTTTGATCTTTTTAATAAAGTATCTGCAGGCGACAACGGCAAAAACGTTTTCCTGTCCCCGTACAGCCTGTCCGCAGCCCTCAGCATGACCTACGCCGGAGCCAGGGAGAAAACCGCCCATGAGATGGCCACGGTTCTCCATTACGGGGCGGTTGGGGAAAAGGTTCACCAGGATTTCAGCATCATGACCCAAGGGGTATTAAAGTCCGAAAAACAAGGCATCCGGATTCATATTGCTAACGCGCTCTGGGGGCAGGACAGCCAAGGGTTCCAAAAGGATTTCCTCGACCTGGTGGGTAAATATTACCAAGGGGGCTTCAACCAGGTGGACTTTGCCGGAAAAACCGAAGAAGCCCGGCAAACCATCAATGGCTGGGTCCTGAAAAACACGGCGGATAAAATTAGGGAACTCCTTATACCGGGGAACATCGGGCCCGACACCCAGCTGGTGCTCACCAACGCCATCTATTTCAAAGGAGACTGGGCTTCCAAGTTTGAAAAAGACCTGACGAAAAAAATGCCCTTTCACACGGGCTCAGGAAAATCCGTGGATGTGGAGATGATGTTCCATGACGGGTCATTTTTGCATGGAGAAACTTCCGATGGGGTCCAGGTTCTGGAGCTGTTCTATCAGGGAGAAGACCTTTCCATGGTGATCCTCCTGCCCCAAAACGGGATTCAAGATCTGGGAAAAACCATCCAACTCGACTCTTTTGAGGTCTTGCTTTCAGGGCTTGAGAAAAAAGAGGTGAAGGTCTTTCTTCCAAAATTCAAATTTCAGTCCAGGTACAGCCTGAAAAATACGTTGCAATCCCTGGGTATGAACGAAGCTTTTCAAAGCAATGCCGTTTTTTCCGGAATGACCGGAGGGAAAGGTGGCTTGGCCATCAGCGAAGTCATTCACCAGGCCAACATTGAAGTCAATGAACAAGGCACGGAAGCAGCGGCAGCCACCGCCGTCATCATGGGAAAGAGCCTGTCCATACCCGAAATTTTCAAAGCCGATCATCCCTTTATCTTTGTGATCCGTCACCGGCCCACCAACGCCATCTTGTTCATGGGAAGTGTGGTTGAGCTTGATGAAGCGAAATAAAATAAATACGACGAGAAGAAAACAATCAAACCCGAAAAAGGAGTAAATCAACATGAAGAAAAAATTGTTTGCCACGGTTCTGCTTGGTGCTTTGCTGGTGATGCCCGGCATGATGGTCTCAACAACCTTTGCAGAAGATGATTCCGCTTTGGATCAGCTGAAAGATGCTGCCGAAAATTCCGGGAATGCCGCCGACAACCCCTCCCTTGAGGGAGCAAGGGATGAAGCCGGGATCACCTTCGATACCCCGGATGGAACCCCACCCCCTGTGGATTTAAGCGGAGCAGGCGACCACCCGACACCTCAGTTGCTGAGGAACGAAGACGGCAGCAACCCCTATGAGCCGGAAGAAGACTCAGAAGAAGAATAACAGAATTATATATTGCCTGCAGGAGGAAGAATGAAGAAATTTATACTGGTCACATTCTCTTTTGTGTTTTTAGCCCTCACCTTGCCGGCATGGGGAGAAGACGCCCAGGTCACCAAGGTGGACCCGGAGAAATTTTAGAAGCTGACCCCGGAGCAGCAGCAAAAATTCACCGAAGGGATGAAAAGCGCCCAGCGGGCCGCCGAATCCTCCACGGAAACATACAACGAGGTGGAGAAAGAAGCCACCGAAGCCAAGAATGTGGCGGAAGCGGTTCGAGATACGGCCATAGAGATCCACAAGGCAGCCGGTGTGATAGAATAATATCTCACTCATGACAAGTAATCAGGAGTCGGAAGTCAGCATCAAGCAAAAGAGCTTTAGCCCTTTATCCTGATTCCTGCCTCCTTGACTCCTGATTTCTGAATTCTATCCTCATTTCCCACGATGGTCCTGATCTTCAAAAAGTCGTTAAAGTTGTAACCTGAATCTTGCGTGAAAATGCAAGATTCAGGTTATAGCCGCCAGAAGGTGCTTTCACATCCGCGTTTGAATGTTCTTCAAAATGTGCTAAAAAGACATTGCGTTAAGAGATTGCAACCCTGGGACATGTGACCTTTCCACTCTTTGTACGGAATGCATATCCCCCGACTTTTGTTTTGGAAAAGGGTGAAAAATGAAGGATTTGATTTCCGATATCCTTGAGCATCTGAATAGAAATGAAGCA
>VMSV01000198.1 GCA_013791935.1 Desulfobacteraceae bacterium
ATCGCTTTACAATTGTCCTATCCGAAGATCGAAAAAACCATCCCGGACTTTTTGACCTCTGATGAGCTGAATCGCCTGATCCAGTATTTTGCCGGGCAAACCCATGATCTCATCGGGCTGAGGAACCTTGTCATCATCCTGCTGCTGGGCTTTTTGGGCATCAGAACCTCTGCCTTGATCGGCATCAACATCGAAAATGTCGATGTGACCTCAGGCCTGTTATGGGTTTACGAAAAGGGACGAAGGCATCACACCCTGATACTGCCCCATTGTGTCTGCAGTATTGTCGATCAATATCTTCGCGTTATCCGGCTTACAAAAGGTCCTTTTTTAATCACTGAAAAGAAAAAGCGGATATCTCCCCGGACCCTTCAGGATGTCTTTCGAACCGCGGCAGATTGCGTGGGCATAGACAAAAAGCTTCATGCCCGATTATGCCGACATACCGCGGCCACTCATTTAAACAAGGTGGCCGGGATCGATATCACCCAGCACGTTTTAGGACACGCCCTTCAAACCAACACGGTTAAATATGCTCATCTGAACCCCGACCAATACGCCGTGTATATGAAACAACACCCCTATATGAGAAAGGAGAACCCATGATCGCATGGATTGATCTGTACCAAAAAGAACTGTTAAAGGTGAATGGCTATTCTCCATCCACGGTAGAAACCTATGTCCTTGGTATCCAGGCATTTTTGATCTTCGCAAGGGAAGAGCTCAAAATGGATGTTCGCCGGATCAAAGGACCCCATCTGATGCAGTGGATGGAATATCTTAAAACCACCGGCATCGGCAGCAGCCGAATGGAAGGCCATCATTATGCTTTGAAAAGCTTTTTTGCTTTTCTGCAAAGAGCCGGAGAGATTAAAAGCAATCCCGCCGAGGCCTTGCCTTTGCTGATCCATCGGAAACGGGAACGCACCCATTGCCTTTCAACCTCAGATGCCTTCCGGCTGCTGGATTCTTTTGACCGCACTTCCTGGCAAGGCTTAAGAAACTACACCATGGTCTCTGTTCTCTGGGCCTTGGGTCTTCGGACGGCTGAGCTGACCGGCCTGACCGTGGGTAAATTTGAGACCGGCCACGGGAGACGAATCGGACTTCTAAGAATCCGGGGCAAGAATAAGAAACAGCGGGCTTTGTTTGTGGTGGACCGGTTGTATGACGCGTTGGTTACTTATCTGACCCATCCGGAATCCCCCAAGAAAAAAACCGCCCCTTTGTTCCCGGCCCAGCCGAACAAGGCCATTTCAAATAACCGGTTGCAGCGGCTTGTCAAAGATCAGGCCAAAGCTGCAGGCATTGTTCTTGAAGTAACCCCTCGGGTGTTACGCCATTCTTTTGCCACGGAGATGTATCTTCAAAACGTACCCTTATCCGCCATACAGGCCATGATGGGTCATGAGTCCGTTGCCGAAACATCAATCTATGTCCATGTGTCGGACAAGCTCAAACAACTGGCATTGGATGCCATCCACTTATCCGGGAGGTTGTCATGGGAGTAAACCCCGATCTGTTTTTTAGCCAAATGGAACCGTTTTTTAATTACCGGACTGTGGTGTATGAGGCCAGCCCCCAAACGCTTAAAACCAACCGGGTGGATCTGAATCTGTTTGAAGCCTTTATCCGGGACAGAAATATCAAAACCATAGATGGTCCGGCTATGATCGACTTCCAGTACCATCTTAAAAACAACCGTAATAATAGCGGGGCGTCCATTAACCGGAAAATCTTTTCCCTTAGAAGCTACGGGAATTTTTTTAAGCTCTATGACATGCCCAACGCAGAAAAACTGCCTTTTTACGATGTCCTGAAAATCCGCCAGGGATACCGCAAGCGGCCAAACGCTTTAACCCCCGCTCAAATCCGGCAATTGCTCAAAGGCATTGATGGCGACACCATTTTGGGTATCCGGGATTATGCCGTCAATGCCCTGATGTATCAACTGGGCCTGCGTGTGGGAGAGGTGCATGGTCTAAACCTTGAAGACATCGATTTTGACGAAAACAAGATCAGCGTCATGGGAAAAGGCAACAAA
>VMSV01000028.1 GCA_013791935.1 Desulfobacteraceae bacterium
TCGGAGGCTGGCGGGATGATGGATAAAATCGTGTTGAACTGAGCCGCCGTACGTGAGTGAGAACTTATCAGCGGATATGGGGATTGTAAAGCAGATATTCGGGCTTTGGTAAGATTTTTACGGGGTATGGGGATGGAATGGGTTTGATTCGTAAGCATCAAGTCAATAAAACCATCTAAAATAGTCGGTTAAACCAGGTTGATTTAATCAATGCTCCGGTCTTTTGGCGCAACTATCCTGTTGAGGTCCACGGGACCCCACGAAACAAGCCACATTTTTAACAATCTCCCTCATCAGCCAAAGGCAAAAGCGGTCTGGTTTTTATCTGTTTTCCGGGTGTTGGGGAACTCGGCAATCGGAAACAGGGTTCCCTTTCTGCACACCGGGCAAAGCGTGATGTCCTTTCCCGTAAGATCTATCATCATCTCCGAGATGGTTCTTGGTGCTTTTTCCGGACGGCCGGGTTCAATCCCAGTTTTTCCCGGACTTGCCCGATCTTTTGTTTTTTATACCGGTTGGCCAAAAACCCGTAACTCCGGATCTTCATGAACCCGGACGGAAGGATATGCTGCATGAACCGCCGGATGAATTCCACCGCGTCCAGGCAAAGAGTTTCCTTGGTTCCGGCTTTGCGGTTCCGATACCCGATGGTGACTTTCCCGTTTTCAAGAGAGATGATCCGGTGGGTGGATATGGCCACCCGGTGGGTGTACCGGCCCAAGTATTCCAGAACATCTTCGGGCTTCTGGAAAGGGGGTTTGGCATACACCACCCATTTCTTGGCCCAAAGGGCTTTAAACAGTTCCTTTTCATCGGGAAAGGAGGCTTTCAGCTCGCTCATGAACTTACCTCGGAACACCGGGCTTAACGCTTTTACCGGGAACAGGTATCTTTTCTTGTTTAAAGATACCGAAGGAACAATGCAGTGGAAATATAAATGGATACGGCACCACCCCACGCCATCCAGAATTCATCCGGAAGAGCAATGACAGGCAGGAGTGATTTCTCCGTCCTTTAACATCATCCGCCAATCGCCAAGGAGCCCTTCATCGAAACGCCATGGCCACCAGCATCCACGGCACCGAATCGGGCAAAGCTTTCAGGACCAGAACAACGGAGCCCGGCCTGGAATCCCCTTCCGGAGGTGCATTGTCTGTCAAACCCCTTTCAAAAGTCTGTCAGCCAAGGTGCCTGTCGAGCAGAGCGTTGATATTGCCGGCCAGATATAGCGGCAGCGAAAGGAGTCGATACTTTACGAACTGGCTCTGGGTTGTCTTGACTCTCATCTCCTCTGCAGACGGTGGGTTAGCATCCAGCCGGACCGCCATCTCCAGGTTTTTTTCCGCCATGAACTGGTGCAGGGATTTCATGCTTCCGGCAGCCCCGGATTTGACCTCGACAGGAACGATATGGTTCCCATGCTGGAGGATATAATCGATTTCCCCCTGGCGACCTCCTGTTCTCTGCCAATAAAAGAGTTGCGGGTCCATTGCCGGCGTTTGGGCGGCACGTAGCTGCTGCCCGACAAATTGCTCGGCGAGCCCTCCCCTGTTAAAAAAAAGCATGCTGTCCAAATCGACGGGTTTCACCGATGAGAGACCCAGTTGGGCCGAAATCAGGCCGATATCCACCATCAGGGTCTTGAAAAACTTATCGTTCGATTCCGCTCCCAGGGGAAGGCCGCTGCCGCTGGTATGGGCAACCTTTGAACAAACCTTCGCTTGGGAAAGAAGCATCAACGAATTTTTAACGAGAGTGACCTTAACATCGGGGTCGACCCTGCTGTAGACGAATTTGTTCCCAAGCTGCCTGGCAACCGATAGCAGAATCCTATGCAGAAGTCTGGCATCGATTTCTCCGCCGTATTTATGAAAATCATCCCGATAGGTGGCCAGAAGGTCGTGCTGGATCTTGAGACAGGCCTGCACATCCCTGCCGTCAAGCCATGTTTGGACCGTCTCAGGCATCCCTCCGACAAGGCAATATTGCCGATACAGCTCCATGCATCGAACATGCAGAGGGTGAGGCAGCGGCTCCTGCGGGGTGGTGGAAATCATTTTTTCATACAGGGGCTCATTTCTGGATGCCAGCGCGAATTCGAAAAACGACAGGGGCTCGAGATAAAAATAAGCGATTCGTCCTACCGGCATGCTGAAATCGGCCTTCCCCAAGGCAAATTCGAGCAATGATCCGGCTGCGATAACCGGAAGTTCCGGCATGTCTTCCCTGAACCACCTGAGTTTCGAGAAAAGTTCGGGAGCGGCCTGAATTTCATCCAGGAAAAGGCACGAGGATTCGGGAAGGATTTTTAAAGCCAATTGGGCTTCAATATTTTTCAGGATCTCGCGGGGGCTGTTGTCTGAAAAGAGATCGGCATAATGGGGATATTTTTCAAGATTCAGTTCGATCAATTCGAGTCCTTGCCGCTTTGCGAAATTGCGCACAAGCCAAGTCTTGCCGACCTGGCGGGCACCCCTCATCACCAGCGGTTTCCGGCCAGGGCCCTTCAACCACCTATCAAGTTCTTCTGACGCAAATCGATTCATTTGCTCTCCTCTTTGACGACATATCGGCAGGCGGTTTATACGGGCGCCGACGCCTCAACATTTGATACCGTTAAAATAGTGGTATTTTTATAAAACAACCTGTTGAAAATGTCAAATCAATACAATTCAACGCCTTGATTGATCCCTGAAGGATTGAAAAAACCAAGGCGATGGGCGATAGGTATCCTATTATTAGTCCCGAAAAACCCTAAAAAAAGCCTGCTAAATCGATTAACCGATTCGGACAGGCTTTTTACGCATAAAAAGTCTCGGATAGAGTTTTTCTCAAACCATTTGCGAATCTATGGTTTCCGGTCTATGGCGGGATAATTGACTGGGTCGGGGAATGTTTCTATTCACATACTTTATTATGTTGAATTCATTAGGCTAATGGCGGAGAGGGTGGGATTCGAACCCACGATCCCGCTTTTGGCAGGATACCGCTTTTCGAGAGCGGGGCCATCAACCACTCGGCAACCTCTCCATGACCATAGAACCTTGTAACACGCTCATTCCAATATATTTTTTAAACTGCACTGTCAACGATCTTCTTGATTTTGTCTTTGAATAGACTCAATAAAGGACAGAAAATTTACCTTGCGCATACCCTGTTGTTTTAGTATCAGGATCAGGACAAAATGTTTGCCCAATTCGGAAAAAAGGACAAAATTAAAATGGCCCATATAACTGCTTTTAAAGGTTTGGTTTACAACCCTGAAAAAATAAAGGATTTCGGGGACGTCTGTACACCGCCCTATGATGTGATTTCAAAAGATGAACAGAATGAATTCTACGAAAAACACCCCAACAATATTATCCGGCTGATTCTGGGGAAACCCGAACCCGGGGATACGGAAAAAGTGAATGCCCATAGCCGGGCTGCGGAATTTTTCAAACAATGGCAATCTGATAAAATGCTGATTCAGGATACCAAACCGGCCATTTACTTTACTTCCGTTGATTTCATGGACAACAAGGGGCATGCCCTGACGCGCTATGGTATGATCGTGCGGGTGGGCCTTGAACCTTTCGAAAAAGGCATCATTCTTCCCCATGAAAAAACCTTTTCCAAAGTCAAGACCGAGAGACTGAACCTGATGAAGGTTTGCCATGCCAATTTCAGCCCGATTTTCTCTCTTTTCTCCGATCCCGGCAACCAGGTGGTTCGGCGTTTAAAATCCCATTCGGATCGGCCGGCGGATATGACCTTTGTGGACACCAAAGGTCTTTCCCAGAAGATGTGGCGGGTGACGGATGAAACAGTCACTCATGAGATTACCCGGATGATGGCGGATAAAATCCTCTACATCGCTGATGGCCACCACCGGTATGAAACCGCCTTGAATTACCGGAAATGGGCATCGGAGAACCTTCCGGGTTTTTCTGAAAATCATTCCGCAAATTATGTGATGATGTATCTGTCCAGCATGGATGAACCCGGGCTTACCATTTTTCCGGCCCACCGGTTGGTTTCAGGACTGCCGGATTCGAAGCTTAACGGTTTTATGGAAAAAGCAGGAGCTTTTTTCGACACGGATACTTTCCCTTTTACTGCCGAAAACCGAGAACAAGTTTCCTCTGACTTCATGTTGGGCCTTGAATCAGGCCAATCCGGAAATGCCATTGGGGTTTGCCTGAAAAACATCTCCGAATTTTACCTTCTGAAAGTGAAACCCGGTGTGATGGAAAAGCTTTTTTCCCATGAAATTCCTCCGGCTTTGAGAGAGCTGGACGTCACCATATTAACCCACCTGATTTTCATGGAGATTCTGGGTTTTGACCAAGCCATGTTGGATAGTGAAGAAATGATGAGCTACCAGAGCAATATTCGACCTGCGGTGAATTCTGTATTGAATTCCGAATGCAAAGCAGCTTTTATTTTGAATCCCACCAGGATCGAACAGGTCAGGAGGGTGGCCCGTGAAGGGCTGATCATGCCCCGCAAATCTACCTATTTCTATCCCAAGGTGATTACGGGCCAGGCCATTCACAAATTAGAGTAGTGTCCATCCAGAAACGGCCAATTTGCCCAATTTCTGTGTTAGGCAAAAATTTTAATCCTCAAAATACGTCGAGTATTCCTGTGGTTAAAATTTTTGCCCGCCTTGAACTTGAACAAATTTTCTCGTTTCTGAATGGGCACTATAGTGGCAAACCGGTTTGAAAAGAGATCATCTTGGAACTGGCTCTATCGGTTGATTGATTTACCCGTTCATCATTTTTTGAAGCTCAGGGGTATAAGAGCCGTCTTCGCCATAGATGGCCAGCGGCTTTTGAACCCTGACCTCAGGCCCGCCACCTTTCATGGCCTCCACCATAATCAGTTTGGCCGTTGAATTCAAACGGGAATGCACCCATTGGATTCTTTTGGGTTCCAAGCCGGATTCCCGCATTCCGCAGATCAGATCAACCGATCTTTCCGCAGGATAAATCATAAAAAGCCTGCCGGAAACCTTGAGGACACGCCTGGAAGCCTTAATGAAGTCTTCCAGGGTGGCATGAATTTCATGCCTGGCTGCGGCTTTCTGGTGATTGTGATTGATCTTTCCGGACTCCACTTTCCGATAGGGCGGGTTGCACACCACAAGATCCACAGGTCCTACAAGCTTCTTTAGATTCAACGTCTTGATATCTTCCTGAACCATCTCAATCCGCAATTCCATGTTATTTTTTTGGACATTACCCACCGCTATGCCCACAAGTTCTTTTTGAATCTCCACGGCATATATTTTCATATCCGGATGAGTATGGGCCAGCAGCAGGGAAATGATGCCACACCCGGCACCCAAATCCGCGGCCCGCAACCCGCCATTGGGCTCTATGAATCCGGCAAGAAGCACAGAATCAATGGAAAACCGGTAACCGGTGCGGTACTGCTTCACCATAAGTTTCCCATGAAAAAAAGGGTCTAGGGTACAGTCTTCGGAACCTTCCGGCGGGAAATCCTGATCCAAGGCCTGCATATCATACCCGCCCTATTTTAAACTTCATTTCGGTCACGGTTTCAGCCCCCAGTTTCCGGTTTATTTTCATGATCAAGTCATTTTTTAAAAAATGAAGCTCCTGAATCCAGATGGAACTGGCTACATTGACGATCAGAATCTTTCCCTTCATGGCCGAAGGAATGGCATTTTGTGCCAGGGATTCCCCCACAATTCCATCCCAGGCTTCACTGATCCTCAAAATACCCGGCTCGTATTTTTGGGCAAATTCTCCTAAAATATCCTTCACGACAGACCCGATATGATCAAACCCCGTGTTCTTTTTTCTCATGGCTTTCCTGCCGTCCTTTTATGCTTGACTTGAAGCAACTTGTGTCTTAAACTCGACCTAAGTTTTTAAGTTTAATCAATGCATTAAAATAGAAATCCGTCAATAATAAATCAATATCGCTTGCCATTTCCTTTCAGGAACACCCAAAAAGGGGAAATAACACCGGAGGCATTCTTCAAACCGGATATCATTCATCAAACGGAAAAACATTATGAATTGGGATTGGGACAA
>VMSV01000017.1 GCA_013791935.1 Desulfobacteraceae bacterium
AATAGATCGGGATTCGATATCCATATCACTTGGCCGGGAAGCACACCTAAATTGTTTCTGACGAATGTGCAAAAGCCAATTAGTGAGATAAATATTAACACGATAGTTCTCATAAATTACTATTTCCTGCTCATAACCCTCAAACCCCGCAGTTAGCGAAGTTTGCATTGTAAATAAAGGTTTTAACGGTAAAGCATGATAACCTAAATTGGAGGTATTGTCATGCTTTATCCCTATTTAAACCCATTTCTGGATTATTTTAAACTGGCTGAATTTTCGAACCGGTCTTTCCAGGCCATGAACAGCCGGATCAAGGAGTTTCAGCTTTATTTACAAGCCCAGAAAATCAAATCCATTACAAAGGTCTCCTACAAGCATCTGATCGAGTTTGCCGGGGACTTTCAAAACCCGTCCATTCATGTCACAAAATCCCGGGTCTGGATGCTTCACCAGTTTTATCATTACCTGAGTCTGCAAGGGCATGTGAAAGAAAACATCGCTACTCAATTGCCCTATCCAAAGATCGAAAAAACGGTCCCGGACTTTCTGACCTCTGATGAGCTGAACCGGTTGATCCGATATTTTGCCGGGCAAGCCCACGATAGGATAGGCCTGAGGAACCTTGTCATCATCCTGCTGCTGGGCTTTTTGGGCATCAGGACCTCTGCCTTGATCGGAATAAACATCGAAGATGTCGATGTGACCTCCGGCCTGTTATGGGTTTACGAAAAAGGCCGCAGGCGTCACTGCCTGATACTGCCCCATTGTGTCTGCAATATTTTGGAAAAATATCTTCGTGTTATCCGGGTTAAAAAAGGTCCGTTATTGATCACTCAAAAGAAAAAGCGGATTTCTGCCCGGACCCTTCAGGATGTCTTTAAAACCGCAGCGGATTGTACGGGCATTGATAAAAAGCTCCATGCCCGGTTGTGCCGCCACACCGCGGCCACCCATTTAAACAAGGTGGCCGGTGTCGATATCACACAGCATGTTTTGGGCCATGCCCTTCAAACCAATACCGTTAAATACGCCCACCTGAACCCCGACCAGTACGCCGTTTATATGAAACAACACCCCTATATGAGAAAGGAGACCCCATGATCGCATGGATTGATCTGTACCGGAAAGAGCTTTTAAAGGTGAACGGCTTCTCCCCGTCTACGGTGGAAACCTATGTCCTGAGCATTCAGGCTTTTCTGATCTTTGCCAGGGAAGAGCTCAAAATGGATGTTCGCCGGATCAAAGGACCCCATCTGATGCAGTGGATGGGATACCTTAAAGCCACCGGCATCGGCAGCAGCAGAATGGAGGGCCATCACTATGCCTTAAAAAGCTTTTTTGCTTTTCTGCAAAGAGCCGGAGAGATTAAAAGCAATCCTGCCGAAGCCTTGCCTTTGCTGATCCACCGCAAACGGGAGCGCACCCATTGCCTCTCAACGCCCGATGCCTTTCGGATGCTGGATTCTTTTGACCGCATTTCCTGGCAAGGCTTAAGAAACTACACCATGGTCTCCTTGCTGTGGGCATTGGGTCTTCGGACGGCTGAGCTGACCGGCCTGACCGTGGGTAAATTTGAGATCGGCCACGGGAAACGAATCGGACTTCTAAGAATTCGGGGCAAGAACAAGAAACAGCGGGCTTTGTTTGTGGTGGACCGGTTGTTTGATACCCTGGTTACTTATCTGACCCATCCGGAATCCCCCAAGAAAAAGCTGGCCCCTTTGTTCCCGGCCCAACCGAATAAGGCCATCTCAAATAACCGGTTGCAGCGACTTGTCAAAGATCAGGCCAAAGCCGCAGGGATTGTTCCTGAGGTCACCCCCCGGGTGCTTCGGCATTCTTTTGCCACGGAGATGTATCTTCAAAACGTACCCTTATCCGCCATACAGGCCATGATGGGGCATGAGTCCGTTGCCGAAACATCAATCTATGTCCATGTCTCGGAAAAACTCAAACAACTGGCCCTTGATGCCATCCACCTGTCAGGGAGGTTGTCATGGGAGTAAACCCCAAAATATTTTTTAGCCAGATGGAACCGTTTTTTAATTACCGGACTGTGGTTTATGAGGCCAGCCCCCAAACCATCAAAACCAATCGAACAGATCTGAATCTGTTTGAAGCCTTTATCCGGGACAGAAATATCAAAACCATAGATGGTCCTGCCATGATCGACTTCCAGTTTCATCTTAAAAACGACCGTAATAATAGCGGGGCATCCATTAACCGGAAAATATTTTCCCTTAGAAGCTATGGCAATTTTGTTAAACTCTATGATATGCCCCACGCCCAAACCTTGCCGTTTTACGATGTCCTGAAAATCCGACAGGGATACCGCAAGCGGCCAAACGCCTTAACCCCCGCTCAAATCGGGCAATTGCTCAAAGGCATTGATGGCGATACCATTTTGGGTATCCGGGATTATGCCGTCAATGCCCTGATGTATCAACTGGGCCTGCGTGTGGGAGAGGTGCATGGTCTAAACCTTGAAGACATCGATTTTGACGAAAACAAGATCAGCGTCATGGGAAAAGGCAACAAA
>VMSV01000029.1 GCA_013791935.1 Desulfobacteraceae bacterium
AAACGGCCTTTTACATTTATATCCATTACAAATCCAAAGGATAAACCCATATCCGCATCCCTAAGAAAATATCTTGGTAAATTCAATATCAACATCAAAGAAATTACACCGGAAGGGGTTGCTTTATATTCTGATACTTCCAATTCTTGCGAGTCCTTCCAAATGGATAAAAAAATCATATATTCTGTAGATATTAAGGATTTCGTTAAAGAGTTCGCATCCAGTTTAGGCTTTCAATACGCAGAAAAAACCGAAATCAGCTTCCCCTACGCGGGCATTCAGGTAAAAGCCACTTCCAATCTGATTTCCACAAGCCAGGGGGCACATCTTCTTGTGGACTTTGGAGATCTATACGGGGATGCCGTATCCTCCATAAAAAACACCGGGCTTAATGTTCTTCAGGTCAACCATGAAATGGCTCAAGGTTTTATTGCCGGCGAAATTTTAAAAGGGCTCCACCTTAAATATGATAACACATCGGAAATTACGGCGTTGGACAGGCCGGAAAACCTTACTATTTCCATTGATATTCCAGGCGTAACATACAAAACGCCCGGGGGTGAAAAGTTCATGATCACCCCTTCTTTGCTGGATGACTATCTTGTGTGTTTTGTTAATAGTGCCGGCTATAAAATGATTATTTTATACAAACCCTTGCAGTCGGCAATATCTTCAAAGGAATCGTCTTTCGTTTCTCCAAGTTAATTTTCAAAAGGATAAAATAAAAAATGATCCGCAAATATTTAGATCATCCGGGCCAAGGCTTGAAAAACATTTTACTGGTTTTTCCTTTTATGTTTTTTATCAGTGCATGCGCTCAGACCCCGGCGATACCCACCGAAGAGGTTTTCATCAATAAACGTAATATTGGGGAAGCCTATATCATGAACGGGAATTTCACTTCTGCTCTCATGGAGTTACTTGAGGCTGAAAAGATTAATCCCAAGGATTCAGTAACCCAAAACTATTTAGGAATAGCGTATATTAATAAGGATATGCCGGAGCTTGCGGTAACACATTTTAAAAAAGCAATTGAACTGAATCCGGGTTATTCCCAGGCCAGAAACAACCTGGGAGCCACCTTCCTTAATCTGGAAGACTGGGATTCGGCTATTGTTTGTTTCAGGGAGGTGGTTGAGGATGTCTTATACACCACTCCCCAGTACCCCCTGGCAAACCTTGGAAGGGCTTATTTAAATAAAAAAGATTTTCGTCTTTCAGAAACCTACTTCAAAAAAGCTCTGGAGAAACAACCGAATATGCTTATCGCATTGGACGGATTGGGGCAAACCCACATGGCCAATAGAAATTATTCAAGCGCCATTGAGGTCTATTCAAAAGCGGTACAATATGACAGCAGAAACCCCCTATTGCATTTTAATCTGGCAAAGGCTTATGAACAAAGTTACGATTTCAAGAACGCCTATGAGGAATATCGGAAGGTCGTTGATATTTCACCGGATAATAATTTGGGAGATGATGCGGCAGCAGCCGTTGAACGGTTGTGGAAATTCAAATGAATGCCTGAAGAACTTATTTACCTTCCCCGCAAATAACTAATCCGCCCCTTAAAGGCGGATTAGTATTTTAATTCGAAAAGTTCTCCTGGTCTTGCCTTACATCTCCCGTTGTTCAAGCTGGACAATCCGCGGAGTGATGAAGATCAGAAGTTCGTTGTTTTTATTACTCTTGGTATCGAGTTTAAAGAGCCTTCCAAGCCCCGGAATTTTTGAAAGGCCCGGGAATCCTGATTCCCCCATAGCCTTGGTGGATTTCATAATGCCACCAATGACGATGGTATCCCCGTCATTGACCAGCAGCTCGGTCTGGGCCTCATTGCTGGCTATCGAAGGAATGCTTTCATAATAGGAATCCACGTCGTTTTTTGTAATGAATATGCTCATGGACACGCGACTGTCCGGGGTCACATGGGGGGTGACTTCCAGCAGAAGATCCACCTTTTTAAATTCCACGCTCCTTCCTTGATCCGTGGTTTTTTCAGCGTTATAATATCCCACTTCAAGCCCCTGGCGAATCATTGCCTTTTTGTTGTCCAGAGTCACGATCTTGGGTGCGGATATGATTTTAACATCGCCGCTAACTTCCAGCGCGGTGAGTTTTGCGTTCAGCACAAAAGGGGTCCCGGCTATTCTGGCAAAATTGAACCCTATTTGACCGCCATCCGACACGGGAAAATTCATGGCGGTGCCCCATCCATAGGTGCCGCCCAGCGCATTCATCCCCCTCTGGGGGCCGACACCGGCGTTGGGGTCATCATTTTGAATCCCTCCTTGAGTTGCCCAGTCTACGCCAATATCCCTTGCAACCGATTTACTCACTTCCACCACCTTGGCCTCAATAATGACCTGGGGAGTGACTTTATCAATATTTTTTACGATCTCCTTGGCCTGGGCAATTTTTTCGGCAGTATCCGTTATGATAATCTGATTGTTTCTGTCATCCACACTGACGCTGCCCCGGCCTTTGGTGATCAAGCCTTCTACATGGGGCAATATTTCCTCTTTTGCCTTGGAATAGTTAACAGCAATATACTCTGTCATGAGAGGGGCCATATCTTTAATCTTTTCTTTTGCTTCTCTCTCTGCTGAAACACTTTCCAAGAGGGAGTTTGACTCTCGCTTGACGGTGGTTAGTTTGGCGATACGAATGATATCCCCTTCATAGACAAGCCCGAGCTCGTTCATTTTTAGAACAAGGTCCAATATCTGATCCCATGGAACGGGTTTATCCAGGGTCATGGTCACTTTACCTTTGACATCATCGTCAATGATAAAATTTTTCCCGCTGATCTCCCTTAATATTCTGAAAACGTTCTTGATATCCGTTTCATAAAAATCCAGGGAGATTTTTTCTCCGGTATATATCTTATCTTCAAAATACTGATCTGTTGTCCTTATGGTAGTACCCTCGTCCACAGATACAGTTTTTGGTTGTACGCCCTGAATAGGTTCTTTCGACTCGGAGATTGGCTGATCTAGGATTTTTTTCCAAGAGGGAAGCGCAGCACTTTCAAGGGGCCTGGGAGGAATTTGAGATGCTTCGAAATGAACAAGGAGAAGATCATTCTTCTGTTCAACAAAATAAGGCACAGATTCCCTCAGTTCAATGGAAATAACCGAATTGTTTCCCATGTCTGGGGTTTGGGCAGGGATTATTCTATCAATGGCGCTCTCGAACCTCGTGGTGATCAACTGCCTCTGGTGATAATCCGGAATACTGGTATTGTAAAGTTTCACCTTTACAGTATTTTCTGAAACCTTTTGCAGATCATACTTAACGGCATGGGTTGTACCGATGATCACGGTTGATTTTCCAAGCGCTTCACTTGAAAAATCGACTCTGTTCACCCATGACGATTTATTCTGAAGGGATGAAATTGGGACCGGGTTCCCTTTTGGATTTCCGGCTACCGCTGCCTGGTTTTCAACTTGCTTCTGCGCACTCAATGCATTTTTCTTAAAAACGACCTGCATATTAGAATCGTTCTGAATCACATCATAGGATGAGTCCGATTTAAGAAAAATGGAGACTTTCGAGGTTCCGCTCTGGCTGTCAACCGATGTTTCCACGGTGCTGATCAGATCAGATTCCCGGGGTGCGTTAATGCCTTGAGCCGTTATCGCTGTCTGGGGAAAAATCAGGACCACCCCCAAAGGAAAAGACTGTTTTACAGATGTATAAACTAGCTTGGAATTGCTTATGATGGTTACAGCCGATTCTTCCAGGCTGTCTGTGGACTGAATGCTCTCAATGATTTTTGTCGAAGCAGCTGTTATAGTGGGTTCTGCATTCACCCTCGGATTTTCCGGAGCAGAAGACGGGGGAGTTGTTGCGCACCCCGTTATCCATATCAAAACGATCGAGATAAACAGCAACCCTACCTTTCCTATCCTTGACACTGTGATACCATTATATTTCATTTCATTATTCTCCAGGTGTTTTCTGAAGCATCATTTCTGTTTTTTTCACAACTAATTTGCCGAACAAATCAACCACTTCTTCTTCAAGAATGATTCGATCCATGAGGATGTCAATAACCTGACCCGCATTTTTTCCAATAAAAGTGCCTTGGGTAATGACGTACCCCTTTCCGGACGCCTCTTCCACAAGAGCTCTATCGCCGCTGGGAGCTATCATTACGGCTACGAGCTTGAGCTGATCCAGGCTGATCTGTTCCAACGGTGTCATAGGAGCTCTTTTTTTCTTTTCTTCCTTGTTAAATTCAGGCGCCGGCTCAGGTTTTTCTTTGAAGATGGATGCAAAAGGGTCAATTTTTCCAACAGGGTTATAAATATAAGCCATCTTGTTCGCATTCTCGCCGATGGCCAAAGTCGGTTGAGGCATAAAATCAGACTGGGGATGAATTAAAGGGTCGGGCACCGTTTTTGCCGTTTCCGGTTTAGCAGCTTGATTGCCCGCAGGTTGCATATAGGCATCAGCGGCTATTTGGGTTTCCTCTTTCATGCTCAGCGCCTGTTCCCCCTTTTGAATCGGGGTCTGTGGGGAAACCTCTTTTTTCTCGGGAATACCTGCTTCCTTTGCATCAGGCTTTTGTATTTCGGATGTTTTTATTTTTTTCCCGTGTTCACCGGCTGGTGTATCTTTTGGGGACATAACGATTTCTTTACTGATGACCTTCTGATCTTCTTTAGATTCCGGTTGCTTTTCACATCCAGCCAAGAGAAGCACAAAACACATCCCAACCAGCATTAAACTTTGTATAATTCGGTAAAAATGTTTCATATGAATGGGTATCTGCTACTTTTTCTTTTTTGGTTTGCTTTTGCCTTTTTTAGGCTCAGCCGGCATATCCGAAAATCTGTAAGTAACTGCCGTGCAAGTTGTCTTTAATACCGTTAAATCTTTTTCAGGTCTTAAAGCAAGATCACGGATATTGACGACACGAGATAAGCTTGCAACTTTACTCAAGAATTGACCCAGGTTATGATAGGAGCCAGTGACCGTGATGGCAACAGGAATTTCCGCATAAAAATCCTTCTGGGTTTCTTTCTGCGGCTGAAAGAGCAAAAATTCCAAGCCGGAATCATGTCCCGATTGGGAAATACTGGTTAAGAGGCCCGGAATTTCCTTTTTATCTGGCAGGGCGGATTTAACCAGCGCGAACTGGATTCTGGATTCCTCCATCTGCTTTTCATACATGGGCAATTTGGCGGCCTCTACTTTCATTTCCGCAAGTTGTTTGTCAAGTTTTTCAAGCTCTTTATTAATCTTCTGGAAACTTTGGTAATTCGGCCAAAAGGATAAATATGAGAAAGCTCCGATAATTAACAAAAACGACCCGAAGAAAATGACAAGCCTCTGGGTTTTTGGGAGCCTTTCAATTTTCGCGATATAGGGAAGAATCGCTTCTGTGGAAATATTTATTTTTTTCATTTGGATTCAACTTTGGTACAGGTTATGTGGAATCTTTTCATGTCCAGATTGCGAATTTTTTCCTGTTTCACGGTGGCCAGATTCACAACGGAAAAAAACGATGAGTTTTCAAGCCGCGTCATAAAATCCGCCACGGTTTTATTGTCCACCGCAATTCCCTGTATATCCACATTGTTTCCCTTTGCGTCAAAAGCGGTGAACCACATTCTATTGGGAACGATGAGTTCCGTCATTGCGTCAATGAGCTTGACAGGTTCCGTTCGATTCGCCTCTAACTGTTGAATAACTTTTATCTTTTTCTCGTTGTCACTGATTTCATTTTTATATTGTTTAATCGTTTCGTTGATCTTGGCATACTTGACCACTTCTTTTCGGGTCTCATCCAGCCTGGTTTCCATCTGTTTCAGTTTTGAGCTTGACCAGGTTTGGACGCCCAGCAAGGCTATTAAAAGCAATATCACTGAAAGGACAAAAACTGATAATTGCCTACGAACGTTTTCTTTTTTCCGTGCTGCCCGGAAAGGCAGAAGGTTGATTCGAATCATTTGTCATCAACTTTTCTAAGCGCAAGCCCCATGCATATGGCGGCCTGGGGTGCAATAGCGTTTAAATAGGAGTTTTCAAATCGATCGGTATCTACTTCTATTTTTTTAAAAGGATTAATAGCCTCTACGTCTGCAAATGTTTCTTCAGCAAGCAGGGTTCGAAACTCATCGATATTCGCTCCGCCACCGCTTAAAATGATCTTTTTAATTTGATCTTCCGGATAGGTGGAATAGAAGAAGTCCAAAGCCCGCCGGATTTCATCACACCAGTCCGAAACCACTGCGGTAACAATCTTCTTTAAATGGTCCCTTGATATTTTTTCACCCGTATTATTCAGTTTGATCTGCTCGGCTTCCTCCAATGAACAACCTAAAACCGATGCGATCTCCTGGTTTATCTGCTTGCAGCCCAGGGATACGTCCCGCATAAACACTGAAATATTATTTTTCAAGATATTTAAAGAGGTTTTCCCGGCGCCGATATCAATAAGCGCCACATTTTCACCCTCGGTTTCATAATTGATGCTGTATACATTTTGAAGGGCGAAGGCATCCACATCTATAATACAGGGATTCAAGCCAGCCATTTCCACCAGATTGATGTAATTGTTGACCATCTCTTTTTTGGCCGCAACCAGGATGACATTCATCTGATTCGGATTACTCTCGGATTCTCCAAGGATCTGAAAATCGATATTCACGTCGTTCATATCAAAAGGAATATACTGTTCGGCTTCCATATGAATACTGTCTTGAAGCTGGTTTTCCGTCATGGTTTGAACGTTTATCTTCTTTACGATAACCGAATACCCGCCTATGGATACCGCAACATTTTCTTCTTTAATATTGTAGGCTTTATATAACTGCTTGATAACATTTGCAACTTGCAATGGATCTGTGATATTGCCATCTTCAATCAGGCCGGGAGCGAGGTCAATCATGCCGAATTTTTTGAGGACATACTTGTTTTTGCCTACGGAGACTTCGCCGACTTTGATCGACCTTGATCCAATGTCCAAGCCAACCACATCTTTTTTCTTTGCAAACAGCATAAGCGCCCTTATCAGTAAGTAAATAGCTTGTTTTTTTCAGAAAATTTCATGCCCAGAGCAACTAGTATTTTTCTTTGGGTTTCCAATCGACAAGGCTTGCCATTTTCAATCCTTGAAACAGTAAGAGGCGAGATGTTGGCTTTCTTGGCGAGTTCGGATTTGCTGATCATAAGGGACTCTCTGATATGCCTTAGTGAATTTCTATCCATTTAAACGCCTTCGCTTTTGTATAAAACAACATTTTTATCAAAAGAACAAGCACAAAGCATATACAGCAATCAGTTTTTAAAACTCCACTTTTTCCTTGCGCTTGTCAAGTCTTTTATATCAATTATATCTAATTATATTAATTAAGACATAATTCTGCTTCGTCAATTTATTGATTCATAAAAATAAGACGAAAGTGAATTCCGGATTTCCTGTTTTTCCCAAAAGTATTCAAAATCATGCCCTAAAATCTCATTGAAAAATAAACAACTCTTTCCAAATAGTTTCTTCTGAAATATAATCGGAACAACAACCGAACAGCTTTTAACCATAGATACTATTGTCCTTTATATCGGCATCTATTTAAAAACCATAAGTCAAAAGATTCAACCCCATTAAAGTCAATGACTCAGGATGAAAAAAATAACCACACCACCCATTAAAAACGATATCGAAAAAAAAGAAAAACCTTTCAGGCTTGTAAAATATTTTACCTTTTCAAGCCTGATTGTCACCTTTCTTGCCACCCTTGTATTATCGGCTCTGAATACCCACCTGGCTAGAAGCATGCAACGTGAAAAAAGTGAGGAGTATGCCAGGGTTCTTGTCGAAAATCTCAACCACCAGGTCTTTATGCAGTTCGTAATTCCCGTAGCCATTAAATTCGGAAAAATCCAGTTGAGAAATAAAGACCAGTTTGAACGCATGGACAAGGTGGTTCGAAGCACATTTCACAGTTTCGAAATTAAAACCGTCAATATCTATGACCTGGATGACACCATTTCCTATAGCTACGACCAGAAGGTCATTGGCATGCAGAAGGTGGGAGGCACAGGTTATCTCAGCGCACTTGAAGGAAATTCCAACTCCAAATTGCGTCAGAGGGGAAATTCCATACAGATGTTATTGGGATTCCCTAAAGAGAGCCTCCTGGTAACCTATGCACCCCTGAGAGCTGAAAGGCCTCTATCCCGGTTATCAGGGCCGGTATTGGGGGTTGTTGAGATCGTGCAGGATCTATCCAAAGATTATCTGGCGATCTTCAGGTTCCAGATCATTGTTGTTTCAACTATTTCCACGGTTATGTGCGTCATTTTCCTGATTCTTTTACTTATTGTAAAAAAGGGAGAGGGCATCATTCAGCAGAAAGCCGTAGAAAGACTTAGGCTTGAAGAAAAATTAAACCGGGCAAAGCATCTTTCCTCCTTGGGAGAGATGACGGCTGGAATCTCCCATGAGATCAGAAATCCTCTTGGAATTATTCAGAGCTCTGCCGAGCTGCTGAAAAAGAAGATATCGGATCCTTCAAATAAGATCCCGGATATCATTATCGAGGAATCCACCCGGCTGAACAATATTATCACGGATTTCCTGAACTACGCAAAACCCAGGGAGCCCAACCGAATACCATGTGACGTGACTGATATCATTGATAAAATTCTCACATATCTGGAACCTGGACTTCAGGTACAAACCTATGTAATCAGGAAATACTTCGGGGATTCACTTCCCCAAATCATGGCTGACGGGGATATGCTGTACCAGGCATTTCTAAATATTCTGATGAATGCCATGCAAGCCATGCCCAATGGCGGTGAAATCAGCATAGAAGTGAATATTGCGGGGAATAATATCAACCTTATCTTCGAAGATGAAGGACCAGGAATACCGGATGGAAATCTGGAAAAAATTTGGGAGCCTTTTTTTACCACCAAAGACACAGGCACCGGTCTTGGACTGGGAATCGTTAAAAATATAATTGAATCCCATTCGGGAAGCATCAGGATCAGCAACAACCACCCCCTCAAAGGCGCCCGGGTGACCGTGGAACTCCCCATTTATCAGGAAGGGAAATAATGGAAACCGTACTCATCGTAGACGACGAAAAAAATTACCCGCCCATTCTGAGCGCTGTTCTGGAAGAAGAGGGTTATGAAACTTTAACCGCCGCTAGCGGGCGGGAAGCTCTTGAGCTTTTAGACGGTTCCGATGTTGATCTGGTGCTGACGGACATGAAAATGCCGGGGATGGACGGCATTGAGCTCATGGAAAGGATCAAGATCACCAACCCGGACCTTCCGGTCATCATGATGACGGCCCATGGTTCCGTGGATAAAGCCGTCGAGGCCATGCAGAAGGGGGCCTATACCTATGTTTTAAAGCCTTTCGACAATGCAAGACTGGCTCTCTATGTCAACAAAGCCATCTCCATGTATCAGGTCATAAAAGAAAACCACAGACTGAAAAAGGATGTGGAGGCACAGTATCAATTCGGAAATATCATCGGCAGAAGCAAGGCCATGCATGGAATTTTCGAAACCATTAAAAAGGTTGCCCCTTCATCGGCAACGGTATTGATTGAGGGGGAGAGTGGCACAGGGAAGGAACTGGTGGCAAAAGCCATCCATTTTAACAGTCCGCGAAAAGATAAGCCCTTTATAGCGGTGAATTGCTCCGCGATTGTGGAGACCCTTTTG
>VMSV01000192.1 GCA_013791935.1 Desulfobacteraceae bacterium
ACGTAATCCGACGGAAAAAACTCTATGGAGGGATTGTCGTGAAGGTATTCGTAAAAATCCCGGGTGCCCATGGCGTTGCTGGCCACAATCTTGCCTTCGTTGTATCCTTTTTTGCGATTGGTGATCACCCCTTTGGACACCAAGTGCATGATGGGATCCATGAGGAATTGGCTATGAATCCCCAGGTCGTTCTTGTCCGAAAGAACAGACAAAATGGCCTTGGCCGTGGCCCCCAGGCCGATCTGAATGGTGGAGCCGTCATCCACGAGCCTTTTGATATGACTTGCAATCATGTTGGTGGCTTCCAGCTCCGGCATTTCTCCCACGGTAAGAAGGGGTTCGTTGAACTCCACAATGACATCCACGTCATTGACATGGATGAAACTTCTTCCCAGAACCCTCGGCATTTGGGGGTTGACCTGGGCGATGACCAAATCTGCAGACAGGGCCGCGGACAGGGTAACATCCACGGAAATCCCAAGGCTCATCCAGCCGAAGTCATCGGGCGGGGAAACCTGAATCAAGGCCACATGAATGGGAAGCTTTCGACTCTTGAAGAGTCGGGGAATAGCCGAAAGATTGATGGGGGTGATAAAACGCTTGTACTTGGCCAGGGCCGAGGGTTTTCCGGAGCCTAGGTAAAAGGATCGAATATTCAAGCCCTGGTCGTGGGTTTTTTCTGCGATTAAAGACAGCGGCGTGCTTTCAAGGGCCATGATTCGAACGATTTCAATATCGGTGTACTGGCCCGACGCCAGATAGAGCTCGCTCACCAGGTGCTGGGGTTCTCCGCAGGAAGATCCGATAAATATTCTCTGGCCAGGCCGAATCCGGCGGATTGCCGCTTTGCCGGTGGTCTTTTTTTCTACATAATTATCCGCCCAATAGGATGTCGTTGCCATTTCCGCTCCATAGATAAAAAGTGGTCTTTTTAGTAACGTATTGCATCTTAATGATCAAGCAAAACCAAAATCCTTTTTTGAAATGGCCTTCCCATAGCCCGGAACCGGCTTTTTTTTGTTGCTCGCAGCCCGTCATCCGATGTAAAATGCCCCTGAAATTCTGTTCAGCCGAAAAACTGCTGCATCCTTAAATTAATTCGATAGGACACAAGGACACCCAAAATGACCGATCCGTTTTTAGATACCAAAGAATTTGCATCCCTCACCGGAATTTCAAATCATGCCATTGCCAAATATCTCAGGGAAGGCCGCCTGAAAGGTGAAAAAAAATCAGGAAAATGGTCCATTCCCAGAAGTGAACTCCAATCCCTGGTGGTGACCGGATTGTTGAATACGCTGAAGGAAGACCCTCCCCCGACTGTTGAGTCCGAGTCTGAAATCCAGAACTTCTCGGTTTCGGAATTCAGTCTGAAAACCTTTCTCACGGAAACCGGGGTGAAGCAGTGGCTCGCCAAGGGTCTGCTTCAGGGAAAGAAAAATGACCGAGGGGAATGGAGAATCAGCGCCGCTAATCTTGAAAATCCCAAGGTCAAACGGCTTGTGCGATAATCTTTGCCGCGGAATAAACCCAATGGAAACGAATCTAACCTGACGCATGATTCTTAATGCCATCTGGATCGGTTTTTTCCTCATTGCCTTTATCATAGGCCTGGTCAGACTCTTTTTTTTCGGGGATACCCAGGTCTTTCCGGCCATGATGGCCGCCGCATTTGAGATGGCCAAAACCGGCTTTGAAATTTCCCTGGGCCTTGCCGGGGTGATGACCCTGTGGATGGGTCTCATGCGGGTGGGCGAAAAAGGCGGAGTGGTGGATTTGCTGGCCAAAGCCGTAAACCCCTTGTTCTGCCGCCTGTTTCCGGAAATTCCTAAGAACCATCCGGCTGCCGGGTCCATCATGATGAATATCGCCGCCAACATGTTGGGGCTGGACAACGCCGCCACCCCCCTTGGCCTGAAAGCCATGACCCAGCTTCAGGAAATCAACCCGGAAAAAGACACGGCCTCCAACGCCATGATCATGTTCCTGGTGTTGAATGCTTCAGGACTTACCCTCATCCCCGTCAGCATCATGGTTTTCCGTGCCCAGCTCGGAGCAGCGGACCCTGCCGATATTTTTCTTCCCATCCTGCTCACCACCTTTTGCTCCACCCTGGCCGGGCTTGCTTCCGTAGCCGTTCTCCAAAAGATCAACCTCTTCAGCAAAGCCGTGCTGGCCTATCTTGGAACCTTCACCCTTCTGGTTTCCGGGATCATTTTTTACTTTTCCTTGATTTCCCGGGAAGCCATCAATACCCTCTCCACGGTGTCGGCGAACCTTATCCTGTTTGGCGTCATTATGGCCTTTATTCTTCTGGCCCTGTTTAAAAAGGTGAATGTTTACGAGGCCTTCATCGAGGGCGCCAAGGAGGGCTTCTCCCTGGCCATTCGGATCATTCCCTATCTGGTGGCAATTCTCGTTCCCATCGGTATTTTCAGAGCCTCGGGGGCCATGGATTTTGTGATTCAGGGAACAGGGCACATCATCGCTTCCGTGGGAGTGGACAGCCGGTTCGTGGATGCCCTGCCCACCGCTTTTATGAAACCTCTCAGCGGAGCCGGGGCCCGGGGCATGATGGTGGACGCCATGAAGCAGTTCGGGGCGGATTCCTTTGCAGGCCGGTTATCCTGCATTTTCCAGGGAGCGGCGGACACCACCTTCTATATCATCGCCGTTTACTTCGGCTCGGTGGGCATTCAAAAAACCCGCTACGCTCTGGCCTGCGCCCTCATCGCTGATCTTGCCGGAGCCGTGGCCGCGGTTTTTATGGCCTACCTGTTCTTTGGTTGAAAAACGATACTGAAACACGCCCTGTCTTTTGTGGTCGGGGCAATGGCATAGATCCCGGCATCCGCTTCTAGCTGATACATCACCATGTTCAGCCCATGGTCGCCATGGTGTATATCGTATTGTGGAAACATGGCAGAACGCTTCCATCCCTTGAGTTTTGAAAAAATATCTGTGTATCCGCCGTCTTCCCTGTGGTGAAAAAAGAAGTAGATCTTTGCCGGTGCCAGAAGTTCAATTTCAATGGCTGTGCCCTTGGGGGGACGGTGAATCCCCTGAAACAGCAGCCCGTTCATCAGCTCCGGAGGCACGACATCATAGGTATATTGCCGATCCAGATGCTGCAAAACGCCTGGTCTCATCCTGTCAAACCCAAAGTTAAATTCAGGGGTGACCTTGATCTTAACAAGTTCTTCAATCCCCCGTGGAACTTTTTCCTTCGGCAGAGGAGACTTAGGCCGTGCTTGACGGGTCCCGAGGGATGCGCATCCGGACACGAACAAAAAGGACTGGGCCAACACCAGGGCCAAGATGAACACCATGCCCATGTTTTTTTTCATCATCCCCGTTCGAAAAAACCTCAATCCGGAAACTCCCTGAGCAGTTCATGGATGCCTTTATGCATCTCATACCAGAATTCATAGGCTGCGGCGCTTTTATCTCGCGCAAAAAATTCAACCCAATGATTCAAATCCTCGTTTTGAACGCCGTGGATGTCTTTTTGGTTTTTCAAAAAGGTGAAGACCATGTCCAGAGTACGTTCGGACTCCCAGAACACGGAAGCATTCCGACTGGTGATCCGGCTGGCGGTCAAGGAGATGGCCCTTAAGAAAGCGTCTTTGCAACCGAAGATTTTCTCCACAATCTCCGGAAGCAGATCTTCCGCCCAGGCCCTGTGAAACCGGCAGAATCCCAGATTGTCCAGCATCAATTCTTTCAGCATACGCCGGGCATTCTCCTTGCCGAGCTCTCGGGGAGGCAGAAATTCCCGGCCATAGGACATATAGTATTTCCCCATGATGGCCATGGGGGCAAAAACACCCGGTGTCCAGTACTGATTGGGCACCATCCAGCCCTGGCGGGCAAAGGCATTATAGACAAACAGGTCCGACACCTTTTTCCCCTTTTCCCGGGCCAGGCGTCGGGCGAACTTTCTGGCCCCGGATTCCAAGGGAATTTTCCCGCCGGGGAGAAGGATTTGATCCAATAAGGCCATGCCCAGTTCCGCATTGTGCAGAGAATCCCGGACCACATCGAATCCATCCATTTCCCATCTGGGCAATTGGTTCACCCCGAGCTCACTTGGCTCAATCAATCCTTGGCTCAGGCAGTCCATAAGCCAGGCCAAAACCCCTCCAGCAGAAATGGCGTCAAAACCC
>VMSV01000101.1 GCA_013791935.1 Desulfobacteraceae bacterium
AATAGATGCATTTTAGATTGCACCGGTCCGTGATGGAAACCCGGAGATAATTGATATTTCGATTGTGGGTATCATCCAATTGTTTTTGTTTCAACCTGAAGTTAAATGTTTGACCACCGCCTCACACAAGCCCGGAATGGTGAAGTTTTCCGCCACGATGTCCACCTTAAACCCTATGCTTTGTGCGGTTTCCGCCGTAACCGGGCCGATGCAGGCCACCGCCACGCCTTTCATGAGCTCATCCATCCGGTCCCCGGGCAGAAGGGCTTTGAAATTCGTCGCCGTGGAGGAACTGGTGAAGGTCACCAAGTGGATGGTTTTATCTTCCAGATGCTGAATCAAGGTGTTGCGGTTTTCCAAAACCGGTTCTGTGCGGTAAACAGGGATTTCGTCCACCCTGGCACCCATCTTGCGAAGCTCCACGGGCAGAATGGGCCTTGCGGTCTCAGCCCTGGGAATCAGAACGCCCCGGCTTTCAAGGGGTTCATTTCGAAACGCTTCCACCACAGCCTCGGCTACATAACTTTTCGGAATAATGTCGCTATTGAGGCCAAAACCCCGAAGGGCTCTGGCGGTTTCCGGTCCGATGCAGGCGGTTTTGATATGGGATAAGCATCTCACATCCCGATGATTTTCAAAAAGACGGCCAAAGAAAAATTTAACTCCGTTCACGCTGGTGAAGATCAACCATTGGTAGGTATTGATATTTTCCAGGGCTTGATCCAGGGATGACCAATCTTTCGGAGGCACCACCCGAATGGTGGGAAATTCCAGAACATCCGCTCCCAGGTCGGACAGGGCTGCGGTCATATTGCTGGCCTGCTCCCTTGCCCGGGTCACCACAATTCGTTTTCCCCAAAGGCTTTTCTTTTCAAACCAGTTCAAACGATCCCGCAAGGAGACCACGTTTCCCACCACAATGATGGCCGGGGACTGGAGCCCGGCCTTTTCCACCCGATCCACGATGGTTTCCAGAATGCCGTCCACGGTTTTCTGCTCCGGCGTGGTGCCCCATTGAACCAGTGCCACCGGGGTATTTTTCGCCATGCCGTGTTCCATGAGTTTTGCCGCAATCCGGGGGAGGTTTTTCACCCCCATGAGAAACACGATGGTCCCCATGCCCCTGGCCAGGGATTCCCAATTAATGTTGGATTCATTCTTGGAGGGATCTTCATGGCCGGTCACCAACGTTGCCGTGGCGGTGAATTTCCGGTGGGTTAAGGGAATCCCCGCATAGGCCGGAGCGGCAATGGCCGAGGTCACCCCCGGAACGATTTCAAATTCAATGCCTGCATCCACGAGTTCTTCGGCTTCTTCAGCCCCCCTGCCGAAAATGAACGGATCACCCCCCTTAAGCCGGGTGACGATTTTTCCTTCTTTGGCTTTTTCAATGATCAGATCATTGATTTTATCCTGGGGCAAGGTGTGGTCGCCGCCCTTTTTCCCCACATAAATAATGTCACATTGAGCCGGGGCATGACTCAAAAGGGATGGCGAAGCCAGGTAGTCATAGATCAGCACATGGGCTTTTTTAATGCATTCCACGCCCTTGACCGTGATCAAACCTGGAGCACCCGGGCCTGCGCCCACAAGATAGACTTTACCGTATTTCATTTTTCATCTGTTCTTCTTTGAGGTTGCTGATAATTTTCCCCGCCCCCCGGTCCGCCAGCCGGTCGGCCAGGGTTCTGCCGAGTTTTTCCGAATCCCCCGACGGCCCGGAAATCTTATCCTTATATATAAGGGTTCCGTCCGGCGACGCCACCAGACCCGTGAGAAAAAACTTTCCTTCTTGAATATGGCCAACCCCTGCAATGGGGACCTGACATCCGCCTCCCAGCCGGTTCAAAAAGGCCCTTTCCCCCATGACAATTTTCCAGGTGTCCGGGTCCCCAAGGGTTTCCAGCATGGATTGCATGGTTTCATCGTTTTCCCGGATTTCAATACACAGAGCTCCCTGACCGATGGCCGGAAGCATGACGGTAGGATCAAAATATTCCGTAATCCGGTCTTTCAAGCCCAACCGAAGAACCCCGGCTGCAGCCAGAACGATGGCATCCAAGCCCTCTGTTTCAAGCTTGCTTAAACGGGTGTCCAGATTCCCCCGAAGGGATTGAATCACAAGATCCTTCCGGGCATGGAGGAGTTGGGCGGCCCTGCGCAGGCTGCTGGTTCCGATGACGGCTTTTTCCGGCAAATCGGCAAAAGCCTTATGGTGCCGGGCAATCAATACATCCTTTGGATTTTCCCTTGGGGGAATCGCTCCGATGCAAAGTCCTTCGGGAATATCAGCAGGCATATCCTTCATGCTGTGAACCGCAAGGTCCACCTGCCCGGCCATCAGGGCTTCCTCGATTTCCTTGACAAAAAGACCTTTTCCCCCGACCTTGGCCAGGGGCACATCCAGAATTTTATCCCCCCGGGTCTTGATGATTTCAAGATCCACGGTCAAGCCGGGATGTTTTTTTTCAAGACCTTCCTTGACCCATTGGGCCTGCCATAAGGCCAGTTTGCTTCCCCTTGTACCGATTTTTATACAAGACCTCATCAGTGGCCGCAGCTTCCGCAGTTGGTTGAACTGCAACCGCCGCACCCCGATGAACCGGCGGCCGCTCTTACCGTTTCCCCGCCGCTTCCTTTGCTTAAAAAGCCGCAGGCGGACATGAGCTTTACGATCTTTTTCCCGTTGCATTCCGGGCATTTTTTGGGAGCATCCCCTCCCATAACCAGGTATTCAAAATGATGGTTGCACTTGCTGCAATGAAATTCAAAGATGGGCATTTTTATTCCTCTTTATCCTTATGATTTCAGCCATGGACGGCAGATTTCACAGGACTCTTCTTTTTTGGTTTCTTCGGGTTCTTTTCCCCGCGGCCTTTGATGCTTTTCGGTTTCCGTTCTTTTTTACCGGGAATGGGCTCAGCATCGCTTTGATCCAGATTGTCCGCGGTTTTAAATTCCTTCAGGGCCTCGTTGAAACGATTCTGTTTGAGATGGAGAAGGCCCAGCCTTCGACGGAAGAGGCTGTTTCCGGGGGCAATATCCACACTCTGCCGGCAGAAAACCGCTGCGATTTCAGGGTTTTCCCCTTGGGTGTCATACAGGGCGCCAAGAGCGGATAGCGCATGAGCGTCATTGGGATTTTCTTTGATGGCTTTCTGGTATGCCTTGACGGCCTGATCCCGTACTCCAAGTCCGGCATGGCAATCCCCGATGAACCGGGAAGGCGCCGGGGTTTCCATGGCCAGGTCCAAGGCCCTTGCGTAGTATTTTTTTCCGGTGTCCTGGTCCCCCATTTCGAAATATATTTTTCCGGTTTGAAACACCACCTCAAATACATCATTTTGGATGGCATCGGTCTTCAGAAAATATTTCAGGGCTTTCTGCTTGTCTCCTTTGAGTTTGTAAACCAGGGCCGTATTATACCAGGCCATAACCTCCAGGGGATCCTCCTTGCCGGCGGCTTTAAAATAATCCAGGGCCGCGCTGAAGTCTCCCATCACGGCAAAGCAAACGCCCATGCTGTTCAGGACATTCACATTCCCGGCATCCATTTTCAGGGCGGATTTGAATTCCGCGATGGCGGCTTCAATATTGCCCCTCTGATAGTAATGGTCTCCACTGATGTTCAGACTCACCGCATCAAAAGCCACCACAGCCCCGGGACCGAAAAAGAAGGCATGATCCAGGGCTTTTAATGCATTTTCCACCATGTCCTTTCTTTCATATTCCATGAAGGGAAAGGCAGCGATGCCCAGGGTGAGGGTCCGGGAGGAAATTTCCAACAAGGCTTTCTGAAATTCGGTTGCCATGGTTCGTGTGTCCTCGGCATTTTTATCCGGCAGAAAACAAATGAACAGGGTGGGTTCAAGCTGACCCCAGAGACCGTTTTCCCTTTGACAGAAGGACGACAGAAGATTCAAAAATTTCAGAAGCTCATCGGGCTCGGGAAGGCTTCCGGATTCGGGGTGATCATCCAGCTTGACGCCCATGACCCCGAATCGGGGCGATTGGCTCAATTGGGACAGGGCTGAATCAACAAAGGCTTTTCCGGACTGGACTCCCGGAAAATGAAGGGAGAAAATTTCAGCCGAATTTCCCGGGACCGATTTTCCGGGAACTTCAGGTGGTTTTTCATCGGTTTTGTACAGTAAAAAGTCTTCGGTAGTCTGGGTGGTGTGAAAGAATTCCTGCTGTTTATTTTTCATACATCCGTCCAATCGCCCGATTAATTAAGGAGTAAGCCTGCAAAAGCCTTTTCAATCCAAGTGAGATCCTCATCCTGAACCGTTCTTAAATCCATGACAAAGCGGTCATTTTCTATTCTGCCGATGACCGGCGGTTCGGCGGTTCTCATGAAAAGCTCAATGTCGTTTTCAGATTTTCCCTCTACCGCAACGCTCACGCATTTGCTGGGCAGCTCCAGAAGTGGAAGGGACCCGCCCCCGGCTTTGGATGCCAGATCCACCACCCGGGCCCGAACCCTTCCCCCCTCCATTTGATTGAGTTTTTCCGCAAGGGCTTCGGCCTGGCTTTGAATCTCCCCAAGGGGCCGGGTGAGCATTCGGAGGGTGGGAATCTGTAAAACGGCTTTTTCCGGATCACGGTAGTGCCTCAGGGTGCTTTCCAGTGCCCCCAAGGTCAATTTGTCAATTCTCAGAGCCCGGGTCAAAGGATTGCTTTTGATCCGGTCGATATGGAATTTTCTACCGAGAATAATCCCGGCCTGGGGCCCCCCGAGAAGCTTGTCTCCGCTGAAGGTCACCACATCCACCCCGGCATTGATGGATTCCTGAACCGTTGGCTCTTTGATCCATCCGTATTTGGAAAAATCAATCAGCGTGCCGCTTCCCAGGTCTTCCATCACCGGAATACGATAGCGTTTTCCCAGGGTCACAAGATCCTCCAGGAAAACCTCGGCTTTGAATCCCACAATGCTGTAATTGCTGGTATGGACTTTTAGCAGCAAGCCGGTATTGTGTTCTATGGCCTTTTCATAGTCCTGAAAATGGGTACGGTTGGTGGTGCCCACTTCCTTTAAAATCGCTCCGCTTTTGGCCATGACATCCGGAATTCTGAAGGAACCTCCAATTTCAACCAGTTGTCCCCTGGAGATGACCACGGATTTTCCGGAGGCAAGGGTTTCCAAGCACAAAAACACCGCGCCGGCATTGTTGTTCACCACCATGGCCGATTCAGCCCCGGTGAGTTCGCACAAGAGATCCTCCACCGCGGAATAACGGGAACCCCGCCGGCCCTGACTCAAATTGAATTCCAGGTTGGAATAATGTCCGGCCAGATCCATCAGGTTTGAAATGGACTCCCGGGACAACAGGGATCGACCCAAATTGGTATGCACCACAATTCCGGTTGCATTCACCACCCGCCTTAAATTGGGGGTCATGGCCCGGAAAACGCTGGTTTTCACCTGGTCGAGAACCCAGGTGTCGGTAACCTGGACAGGATCCGGGCTTTCTTTATTTTCCAGGATATCATTGCGCAACCGGTCAAACACCGTACGAATGGAATGCAACAGAACGGACTTGGGAATCCCTTCAAAAAAGGGTTCCCTGTACGCTGTCTCGAGAATTTTATCCACCCCCGGGATCCGCCTTAACAGGCTCTGCCGGTTTTCATCCATTTTCATGGGGCTTCCATACCATTAGAGTATGAATTATTTCAATTAAATTCTCGTTTAAAAACCAGGAGTCCGAATTCAGAAGCCTGAATCCTGACCTTTCGCCCTTCAAAGACCATCCAGATAAGGGCCCGAAGGATAGCTCCCCAGAATGCGGAGGCTGTGGCAGGACGTGGCCAGTTCTTTGACCAGGTCTGAATATTCGGGCCTGGAAAGGTCGCACTCCACATCCGTAAAGAATACATACTGCCATTTTTCAGATCGCATGGGTCTGGATTCCAGTTTCTTCATATTGATTTTTCGTTCCGCCAGAAGATTCAGCACCCCCACCAAAGCCCCGGATTTGTCCGGAAGGGTAAACAGGATGGAGGTCTTGTCATGGGATTCTCCCTTGGGGAAACTTCTTCCAATGATCACAAACCGGGTCCAGTTATCCGGCAAGTCCTCGATATTCCTGGCCAACACCCCGAGCCCCAGCATTTCGCCGAGCTTGATATGACCGATGGCCGCACATCTTTTTAGCCCGGCAATCTGTTTTGCGGCGGCGGCCGTGCTTTCCATGGGGATGATTTTGGCTTGGGGTAGATGGGTTCTCAGCCAGGTGGCACATTGTTCCAGGGGTTGATGATGGGAATAAATGGTTTCCACCTCGGACAAGGTCGTTTCATTGCTCAGCAGGGTGTGGCTGATCTTGGAAAAAACTTCCGATTGAATATACAAATTGTATTTCAAAAACAGGTCCAGGCATTGGCCCACACTTCCTTGGAGGGAATTTTCCAGTGGAATGATGCCCAGTTCGGCTTCTTTGGCGGCCACCGCATGGAACACGTCATTAAAGTTGGATTTGGGCCGGAATTCCATGCTGTACCCGAGGTATTCCACCCCGGCAAAATAGGAAAACGTTCCCTCGGGCCCGAGATAAGCCACTTCCCTGGGCTGCTGAAGCCTTCTGGAGGAAGAGAGAATCTCGCGATAAACCGCCAATAGATGATCTTCAGGCAGGGGACCGGGATTTTTTTTGACCAGGGTCTGCAATAGCTCCTTTTCCCTGGCCGCTTTAAAAACCGTATCATTGACAGCCGCTTTAATTTTCCCCATTTCTATGCTTAATTTCGCCCTCTGGTTCAAACAGGAAACGAGCTGCCGGTCGGTTTCATCAAACTGTTTTCGAATTTCCCCAAAACGATTTTCGTTTTCTTCTGAAATCCCGGGATTTGTTTTTTTTTGCTTTTCCATGAGGCTCCGCCCTTTTGATTTTAATGTTCCAGAATGGTGATGGCCTGTTCCACCGTCTGATTTTCATGGATAATTCCATGAAGGGCTTTGACCAACAAGCTGGGTTCTTTGGCCTGGAAAATGTTCCGCCCCACGGACAGCCCCGCCCCGCCGGCCTGGTTGGCATCATAAGCCATTTGGAGGATATCCCGGTCGTTTTCCATTCTCGGGCCCCCGGCGATGACCACGGGGATGGCACAACCTTCCACCACCTCATGAAAGGTTTCAATGTTTCCGGTATAGGGCACTTTTACCACGTCCGCCCCCAATTCTTCGGCCAGCCTTGCACAATGCCTGACCACTTCCGGATCATATTCGCTTTTCACCTTGGGTCCTCGGGCATAGACCATGGCCAAAAGGGGCATTCCCCAGTCATCCGCGCTGGTTGCAATTTGACCCAATTCCTTTAACATGTGACGTTCCGCCTCATCCCCCAGGTTCAAATGAAAGGACACGGCGTCAGCGCCCAGGCGGATGGCGTCTTCCACGCTGCCCACCAGGGTTTTGGTGTTGGGATAGGGAGACAGGTTACTGCTGGCGGAAAGGTGAATGATGAGCCCGATGTCCCGGCCCCTTCCCCGGTGCGATCTTCGGGGGATACCCTTGTGCATCAGCACGGCATTGGCCCCTCCCTCGGCTACCTTGTTCACGGTGTCCCGCAGGTCCACAAGACCATGAATGGGGCCCACGGAAACCCCGTGATCCAGGGGGACGATAATGGTTTTGTGTGTGTTCCGATTGAAGATTCTTTCAAGCCTGATGGATTTTCCCAAATACATAAAACCTCCTCTTTTTGGTGGGTCCGGGGAATCGGCGGAATTTTTAGACATAAAAAAAGGCCGCCGGTTTTTTCGACCCGCGGCCCTTTTGTTGGTTGGTGGTGTCAATCACCCCAAACCAGGCCGCAGGTCCTGGTAAAAAACCCAAAAAACCCGAAAAAACAAGCCTGGAGTGATGATAAACAATAGGATTTCATAATGGCCGAATGTCTAACAAAAAATAAAAACCGTGTCAAGCAGACCCTTGATTATTTTCATCCGGCAGCAATTTATTGCTGAATTTCTTGCTTTGATTTGATTTTTTATATAAAATTCGCGCCGAAAATACCTGAAAAGGCAAGAAGGACAATCTTTAACCGGTATGGGAGGGATGGAAATGAGGTGCCATGAAGTTGATTACCAGGTCTTAGGCGATGATATGCAGATCGTAGAAGTGGGGCTCGACCCAGGAGAAACAGTCATTGCAGAGGCCGGGGCCATGAATTACATGGAAGACGGTATCACCTTTGAAGCCAAAATGGGGGATGGATCAGAGGTTGGCGGGGGAATGATGAATAAATTGTTGGGGGCTGGAAAGCGCATGCTCACCGGAGAATCCATTTTCATGACCCATTTCACCAACCAGGCTCCTGTGAAAAGAAAAGTGGCTTTTGCAGGCCCATACCCTGGAAAAATCATCCCCGTGGATCTGTCTAAAATCGGTGAAGAACTCACCTGCCAAAAAGATGCGTTTTTATGCGCGGCCCTGGGCACCAAAATCGACATCACCTTTACCAAGCGCTTCGGCGTGGGCCTTTTCGGCGGGGAGGGATTCATCCTGCAACGGCTTCAGGGGGACGGTATGGCCTTTATTCATGCCGGAGGAACTGTCATCCACAGGGAGCTTCGGAACGAAAAGCTTCTGGTGGATACCGGATGCATCGTGGCCTTTACCCCGGGCATCGAATATGATATTCAAAGCGTGGGTGGTCTCAAATCCATGGTTTTCGGGGGAGAAGGCCTTTTTTTAGCCCGTCTAAGCGGCACCGGAACCGTTATGCTTCAAAGCCTGCCCTTTTCCAGAATGGCGGATAGAATCCTTCGAAACGCCCCGTCCGCCGGGGGCAGTCGAAAGGGGGAGGGTTCCATTCTGGGCGGACTGGGAGGACTGCTGAACGGGGACAATCGTTAACTATTAAAAAATCGAAATAAACAACATAGGTTCAATTTTTTTAAACAGGAGGTTTACAATGAATAGAGTGAGAAAAACGCCCTTATGGAAAAACATTCGATGGTTTGTAATCGCTGCCCTTGTTGTCGGGCTGTGCGCATCCTGCGCTTCCAGCCGGTCGGCCAACGTATACAGCCGGGATCAGGCCCGGCAAGCCCAGAACGTTCAAATGGGAGTGGTGGCGAGTGTCAAGTCCGTGCTGATTGAAGGCACCAAAACTCCTTTGGGCACCATTGCCGGCGGAGCCTTGGGCGGGGTTGCCGGCAGCGCCGTGGGCGGTGGCAAAGGCGCGCAACTCATGACGGTTGTGGGCGCCATCGCCGGCGCCGCCGCAGGGACCGCCGCTGAAGAGGGAATCACGCGAAAACAGGGCCTGGAAATCATCGTAAGGCTCGACAATGGAACCCTCCTCTCCGTGGTTCAGGAAGCGGACGTGGCGTTTCAAGCCGGGGATTCCGTGAAAATTATCACGGGCTCCGACGGAACCACGCGCGTTTCCCACTGATGGGTTGATATTCGAAAGATCGAATTCAGGAGCCGGAATTCAGAACAACAAAGGAAAACACATCCATGTATGCCAAATATTTTGGTTTCAGAGAACGTCCTTTTAAGCTGGTTCCCAATCCCCATTACCTTTATTTAAGCAAAAGTCATGAAGAAGCCCTGGCCCACCTCACCTATGCCGTTTCCCAGGGAGACGGTTTTTTAACCATCACCGGGGAAGTGGGCACGGGAAAAACCACTTTGTGCCGCTCCTTCATCGAAAGCTTGGATCCGTCCAAGGTGATCGCCTATATTTTCAACCCGAGGCTGGACGCCCTTCAACTTCTTAAGGCCATCAACGATGAATTTGAAATCCCATCGCACTTCGACAACACCAAGGATCTCATTGATGAACTGAATCGTTTCCTCATTGAAAAAAAGCAGGAGGGGAAAACCGTCATCCTTTTGATTGATGAAGCCCAAAACCTCCGAAAAGGAGTCCTTGAGCAGATCCGCCTCCTATCCAATCTCGAAACCTCAAAGGATAAACTCCTCCAGATCATTCTGGTGGGTCAGCCGGAACTGATCGACATTCTGGAAACCCGGGAATTAAGGCAGCTGGCCCAACGAATCACCTTAAGCTTCCACTTGATGCCTTTGGACGGAAAAGACGTGGGAAGGTACATTGAGCATCGCATCAACCTTGCCTCGCAAAAACCCGAAGTTCTTTTTTCAAAAAGCGCCATTCGCATGATTCACCAATTTTCAAACGGCATTCCGAGAATCATCAACATGGTTTGCGACAGGGCCCTTCTCACGGCCAGCGTCTTGAACAAAAAAGCAGTAAACCAAGATATTGTTCGAACCGCCATCCGGGAGCTGGCCGGAAAGGGCAAAATGCCGTCCAGCCTGGCCCCGAGACTGCAAATCCTTGTCGCCCTGTTCCTATTATGTGCCGGGGTTTTCCTGGTGATGGGGTTTTACCCTGAAATTCTTGGCCTTCGCTCCACCGTCTCACCCGGTTCTTCCGCTCCCGCAGAAAGGGCAGGGCTTGAAAAAGCCAAGCCCCTTGATGATTCCCGGATCAAAGCAGCCGAACCCTCTGAAAAAATTCCAAGCTCGAAATCCGATCCTGAGCCGGTGAAAGAAGAACCCAAGGTGGAACCCCCGGAAAACATGGCCTCCACGCAAGAGCCCTTGGAAGAAAAAACTTCTGCGGTTAGCCAGGTGCCCACAGCGAAACCAGTCGGAACCTTGACCGAAGCCGTTCCCCTGACCAGCCCTTTGGAATCACTGGACAAACCCCTATCCCCCCTAACCCCGTCCATCCCGGTCCAGGTTGATAGCGCTCCCATTCCCCAAGGGCCGGAAAATCAAAGTCCTGAAGGAGCGGAACCGCAACAAACCACGGAGAGCCCTTCTGTTCCAGCGGATCACGAAGTCCTTTCCCTGGTCGATTATTTAAAAACCCTGGATATTTTGAATTCCAGGCAGACGGCCCTTGAAACCATTCTATCCCTATGGAAAACAGAAGCCTCGGTAACGGGATCCAAGTTTTCAACCCTGGAGGATGACGAAAGCTATTTCATTCTGGCTTCCCGGAAAAAAGGATTCTTTATTCAAGCCTTGAAAAACAATTTCGATCTCGCAAAACGAATGAACCTGCCGTTTATTCTTGAAATATACTGGCCGGAGAAAATGGCCCTGGTTTACCTTGCCGTCACTCGAATTGAAAACCAGCAGATCTTTTTGGCGGGAAGACCCGGTGACAAAGGCCTTTCCCTTTCCGAGGCGGACTTAACAAAAATTATGGGAGAAACTGCCTATATTCCATGGAAAAATTTTTACGGATATGACGGCATCATTCCCGGAAGTGGGACAGCGGATACAGTCTTGACCTTAAAAATGCACCTCCGGGACATGGGGTTTTCCGAAATTGAAATCAATGGTGTTTATGACTACAGCACACGGAAAGTTATTCAGACCCTTCAGAGAAAGTACCAGATCCAGCCGGATGGTCTTGTGGGTCCCCTCACCAAGATCGCCCTGTACAACGAAACCCCGTCCCTGAATATACCC
>VMSV01000199.1 GCA_013791935.1 Desulfobacteraceae bacterium
CCCGGTCATATGATCCGTCTTTTGAGGACCTGTAGCTATTGCTATTGATAACTTTCAACCCATGGGGAGTATCAATGCCATGCCAATCCTTTTTACAGTTAATAAAGACAAAGGGTATTTCATCGCAAGGTATGTCGGGACCATTACCGAAGAAGATGTTCTGAGAGAAAACGCCCTGTTCTTATCAAGCGGAGAATGGCATCCCGGATTAAATGCCTTGATCGATCTTCGTGAGGCGGATTTGAGTGCGGCTCAGAATTCTGTCATAAAGCGTGTCGCACAATATTTTGAAACTGTTTTACGAGCAAATCATGCAAACTCCGTTAAAACCGCTATTTATGCGCCGGCTGATTTCCCCTATGCCATTGCCAGAATTTATGAGGTCATGACCGAACAGTCCCCCCAAACCGTTCAAGTGTACCGGGAAATATCAGAAGCCAAAACCTGGCTTGAAGACCATTTGGAGTCCCCCGAATAGATCCCCTACTAGAAGGAAAAACAAGGTGATTTGGAATTATGAAAATCCTCCTTTTCATGTTAAGACTTCAACCATAATAGTTTGATACTGATTTGAAAGTTAGGAGTTCATTTTGAATGATCGCAGTGAAAAGCCGAAGTTGGTCATTTTTGACCTTGGGAATGTGGTAATCCGTATCGATTGGCAACCCATGTTCGACCTTTGGAGCCAGGTCAGCGGAGTGCCGTCCAATGATTTGCAGCAGCGCTTTCAGTTCGACGAAAACTATGAAGGCTTTGAGCGCGGTCAACTATCGGCCCGGGACTATCATGCTTGTGTGTGTCTTTCCCTGGGCGCTGACCTTTCCTTTCCGGATTTCGTGGCGGGGTGGAACGCCATTTTTCAGGATACGGTTGAAGACATTGGCGCTTTACTTGCGCAGCTAAAGGATAAGGTCCGGGTGGTGGCCTTTACCAACAGCAATGAGGTGCATCATCAAGTGTGGGGGAAAAGATTCAAAGAGGTTTTGACCCACTTCCATCGTATCTTCATCTCCTCGGAGATGGGGTTGCGCAAGCCGGAAGCTGAAAGTTTCAGGCACATTCTGTGGCATTATGCCATGGAGCCCCGCGAAACCCTCTTCTTCGATGACTTATTGCCAAACGTGGACGCAGCCAGGCGTTTGGGGATTCATGGGGTTCTCGTGGAATGCCCGGAATCCGTCCGTTCCGCCTTGAGGGAGACGGGGCTTCTTTGAATTTGATCATGTCTTTTTGGCAATCAGCTTGTTGGCGGCATGGGTGTGCCGAATGCCATGGCCGTGATCGTCTTCAATCGTGTAACTGCGTGATGGTTTTTCAATGCTCATCCTCTCCTCCTGCTTGAATCATGTTGTGGATTTGACCGTCATGAAAGGCGGCCATGGATTGCAGTTCCAGCACGGCCTTTTCATGGAATTCCCCCATGTTTGCCGCGCCCACCGTGGAAAAAGTTGATTTCAGGCGCTGGCGGGACACTGGGATCACCTCATAAACCGACCCCGCAAAGGGCACGAATCCTGCAACGCCTTCTTCAAAAAAGGTGTCGGGATTCTGGTGGTACCGCCGGTAGTTTTGTGCTTTTTTGCTGCCCTCCATCCAGTACTCCTTCACCCTCCGGCCATTCCTGTTTTCCACTTTTCCGGGGCTTTCCAGACACCGGGCGAAGAAATTTCCCATCATCACCGAATCTGCGCCCAGGGCAAGGGCCACGGCAATTTCCGCCGGAGTGGAAATACTGCCGTCTGCAATAATCGGGATATAGGGATGCTTTTTGGCGTATTCATCCCTGGCGTTCACGATGTCCAGGATGGCCGTGGCCTGGCCTCTTCCCGTGGCCTTGGCCTCCTGGGTAATGCATCCCGACCCGATGCCCATGCCAATTTTCACAGCATCGGCCCCGGCCTTGACCAGCATCTCAAAACCTTCCCGGGTGACGACATTTCCCGCGATCACGGCAAGGTTCGTCTTCTTTTTAACCCAAGCCAGAGTCTGTTTCTGATAGCATGTGAACCCGTCCGAAGAGTCCATGACGATAAAATCCACATCATTTGCTGCCAGTTCTTTGATTCTTTCCAGGTCTTCCGGATGGGTGGATACGGCAGCCCCCACCCGGAGACGTTTCCGGTGATCCACGGTGGCATGGGGATGCTGAATATGTTTGTCCAGGTCTTTTTTAAACACCACGGATTGAAGAGTCCCTTCCCGGGTCACAATGGGCAAAAATCCATGACCGTATTGAATCATCAGGCGGTTGGCTTCCTTCAGGTCTTCCACTTCCACCCCTGCCTGAACATCCTTTCGCATGCGTTCGGAAACCGGGAAATCCAGATCATACCGGGGATCAAAATCCTTATCCGTGATCACCCCCAGCAGCCTTCCATGAAACACACCGGTATCGGTGACCGGGAATATGGAGTATCCGGTTTCCTGAATAATTTTTTTAATCTCCCCCAGCAGGGCATCCGGCGACAGGGTAATGATGTCTGTCTGGAACCCGGCCTTGTAATGTTTTACGGTTTTGACCTTTTTGCATTGATCCTCCATGGACGCCTCCAGGGGCAGGACTCCCACCCCGCCCAGCTCCGCCAGGGCCGTGGCCATTTCCACCCCGGTCACGGCCTGCATGGCGGCGCTCATAAAAGGCAGCTCCATATAGATATAATCTTCTTTTTGGCAACACAGCCTCGTTTTTAACGAAACGTTGTTCACGCTGCTTCTTTCATCCGTATACCCGGGCAACAAACGAAAGTCTTTTAGGCTGTATGCCGGAGAAGTGATGATCTGTTTCATGGGGATCTCCTTTATTTAAGGGAAAAAGTTGACACCTCATAAACCCCATAGTATTATTTGTAAAATTAATATTTTTCATTAAATATATAAGCAAAGTAAATAAATAAAATGCTGGATATTACCTTTGAACAAATGAATGCCTTTCATGCCGTGGCCTCCTGCGGGAGTTTTTCCCGGGCGGGGAAAAAGATTTTCCGGACCCAGTCTGCGGTGAGTATTCAGATCGCCAAAATGGAAGACGCTTTGAACGAAAAGCTCTTTCACCGCACCACCAAAAGTGTTGAGCTAACCGATGCGGGTAAGGTGATGCATGGGTATGTGACGAAGATTAAAACCCTTCTGGAAGAGGCCGAGCAGGAATTGATGGACATGGGGAAATTGGAAAGGGGCCGGCTGGTCCTCTCCACCTCGGATACCACGGCATGCTACCGGCTGCCTGCGATTTTACAATCCTACAAGGGCAAATACCCCGGCATCGAAATCCTCGTTCGAAATTCCACGTCCTTGAAAACCATTGAAATGGTCATGCAAAACGAGGTGGATATGGGCATTGCCACCCTGGCCGACATCAGCCCTGAAATGGAAGCCATCCCCTTGTTTCCAAGGCAGGATGTGGTGATTTGCCATCCGGATCATGCCCTGGCCCGAAGAAAGGAAGTGTTTCTAAAAGACCTCGAGCAGTACGAATGCGTCCTGCTGGACCGGAACTGCTCATCCAGGCGGATTCTGGATGAATTCTGCAAAGCCGCCAAGGTGAATTTGAAAATCGCCATGGAACTCTCTTCCATTGAGGTGATCAAAAACTTCGTGGCGGTTGATGCCGGAATCTCCATCGTTCCGGAGGTGGCTGTTCAAAAGGAACAAAAAACAGGAGAGCTGCATTTGTTAACCCTCAAGGATTTTCAGAAAGGGGAGGAAAAGAAAATGGGGGTGATTTATAGAAAAAACCGGTATCTTTCCCTGGCCGCCCGGAAGTTTCTGGAAGAACTTCGAGAAAGCCTTTAGCATCGGCTCCGGATAAGAATAGAAACGGGGTTCTCATGCAGTCTAAATGGCTGAGGAGAACCCCGTCTTTTCTTTTATGAACGACACCCTATTTTTGAGCCGTCAAATTTTTATTCACCGGCCGCAACGACACTGAATCGATAACAACTTCATTTTCCGTTAAAAATGAGAACACCATAAGACCCGAAGCAACGTCAGTTTCCTTGGCAATCCGGAAATTGATTTCATGCCTTTTCATGGATTCGGTCAGTGAAATCATATGCCGGGGTTCGGTTTTTCCATCAATCAGCATAGGGGTATAGTCATTACCATCCCGAATACTCACTCCGATTTTATCGGGTCCATGGAGGCTTTTTGCTTTTAGAACAAGCTGGTAGTCCGTGTCTTTTTTCAACTCCCCCACCTGTTGGACCAGAACCATGGCATAGATCATATCCTTCTGAAACACCCTGATCTTTACGCCTTCTTGCTCAACCTTAAGTTCGGCAGAGGTCGGCGTCTTCTTCCGGGTAATCCAGTTTTCCATTCCGCTGGAAAAGCTTCCGTTTTGTATTAACTCCGGCCCCTGCCAGTTGTAGTGAATGTCCAGGGCTTGGGTAGCCTCGGATTTCATGGGCGAGCCTTGGGGCGGATTGTAAACCGCCGAAATCTCACACAGCAGGGGTTGAAGATCAGCCAGCAGCAGGGGCTTTTTGGCAATGACTTCCAGAGGGACCTTCCGGTTGGATCGGGGCGGAAGGGTCAGGTCGATATTCTGTTCCGATACTGTCAACTGTGGGTGGGGTTTAACCGTCCACTTCACGGTTAAGGGAAGTGCGCCCGGATTGGAAAAATTCAGCACAGACCTTCCCTTTTTAAACTTTTTTGATTTACTGACAATGGCATCAGCCGTAAACCAGCTGTTTTTGGATAAAGCCTCGATCATGGCCAGGGGTTCGGTAGACAAATCCTCATCCAGAATGCCGTTCAGGTCGAGATTGGCGATTTTTGGACCGGCTTCGGTCATGGTGACCCAGGCGATTTGATTGAACTCCCCATACGCGGGACCTCTCAATGGATTGCCCCCGCCGGTTACGGACAGGCGTATATATTTCTTCCCATTCCGCTCGGATTTATTGTAGATATGAAAGTGACCGGCAAACACCGTGTGGGGACGGCCTGCCAGCAAGGGTTCTATCTTCTCCCATACCAAGCTGTTCTCCGTCCACATGGGTTTGTGCATGATAGCGATGGTCCAGCGCACGTCAGGGTGTTGAGCAAGCACTTCTCGAATATACCCGATTTGTGCATCGCTCATCTGGGAAGGGGGCGGTTCCTCTGTGTTTAAACACAAAAACAATACGTTTCGGTACACAAAATGATAGTACGAAGGGCCGAATCGTTCCCTCCACTTTTTGGCCAGGGTCAGATTGGTCAGATCGTGGTTTCCCGGCAAATAGAAAAACCTCATGTCCAGGGGTGCGATCCCTTTTTCAAAGGCTTCCCTCTGGTGATCAATTTCCGTTTCCTCTTCGGAATAGCCTTCGATCAAATCCCCCACGGAGACCACAAATTCGGGTTGCATAAGGTTGATTCTTTTGACGGCTTCCTCAAAAATACCCGGAATATTCCCCCCATGAAGATCTGAAATGATGGCGAATTGAAAATGGTTGGGATCATTTTGAAACCCCTTGTCTGTCCATGGTTTTGCTGCCGGGAGGGAATCACTCGTAAAAATTTCAGGCAAGGGGGCCTGTTGAACAACCGGGGGCTGCTTACCGGGGGTCTGACAGCCAAACAAACCTGAAACCAAAACCAGAACGATCAATATTCGATAGTACCGCATGACGATCTCCTCTCTCTACTGTTTGAATTTACCATCCATCCTCTTTGCCAAGACGATACGCATCCACCACTGAGATCAGCCATATGAAAATGATCAGGATCAGTGAAATGGTAAAAGCCGTGTTATCGGAAGTTGTCATGGCTTTTTGAACAGCTTCCGAAATAGCCGTATAATCCAGGATGCTGGTATCCCCCTGAACCTGCTCAAGAATGGTTAATGCTCTTTGCGTGCAGATGGAAAAAAACCAAATCAGGCTGAGCAGGCTGGAAACGACCAATAGAATTCCCCTCTTTTTCTGCTTGAGAGCCATTTGTCCAACACCCGGAAAAACCAGTCCGGAAAGCAGTGCGCCGAGTAATGCTTTTTTCATGATGGGTTTCCTTTCCCCATGCTTGCATCAGAATCAGATCATGCAGGCATCGGAGCCGCAGCCGAGGTCTCGGTTGGCGTCGGCAATTAAGCGATCAAAGGCTTCCGGCATGCGAATTTCCCGGCCCACAACCCGGGGGCAATATCCCTGAAGCCAGAAGCTGTTGGTCGGATGGTCGCCGCCCGCACAGACCATGACCAGCTGATCCGGACTTGAGCTTATGGGCCAAGGATCGAGCGCGAGACTTTCAAGCATGTTGGCGCTAGCTCCCACCTCCACCCATTGGGCAGCACCCGAGCGCCGCAGATGGTCTGCGGGAATCCTGGAATGCTCCCAGAGGAATTGGCGCATGGATTTCTTGGTCCAGCCCAGGTCGGTCATGATCCGGGCAACCACCGTGGGGATCATGAGAATGCCGGGGGTGCCGTGATCATACCCCACGAGGTTGGCCACATTGGGTGTGCGCATAAAATCCGCCATGCGATGCATGCCCTGCAAGGCCTCCTCTTCCGGGGTTTCTTTTTTTGCTCCCCGCCGCCGGATATTGGCCGCTCCGTTGGCAAAGACCAGGGAAATCGAGTTGGTGCCCGGTGCATAACCATGGCGCTCCGTGCCGTGGGGCGGCCAACCCGGGGGCAGTCCTTCTTCGTCCTCGGCCATGACCACATTGGTTGAACGCATGGCACCGTAATTGGCCATGGAGCCTACACCCGGCAAAGCGCCTCCCAGGTTTTGCTGCATGAGACGCAATGCCCGGCCGATACTGGCTCCGGCGGGTCGCTGGGGGTCCGGGCCAAGACAACCGAAAGAGGAGCTCAGCCGGATCTGTCTGCCCATGGGCCCGTTGACGATGATAACGGGAAATGCACTGCCCGAAGCCGCCTGCAGGGTTTCACTGCCCGCCAGGGGATCCAGAAAAGCCTCAACACCGGCAATCAACACCGGAAGGTATTCGGGGCGCCCTCCGGCCATGGCCAGGGCAATGGCGCAGGACTCGATGGTGGTGATGGCCCCCCGTGGCGGGAACTTGCCGATGACTTGGGTCCGGGGAAGGGCCGAACCCCTTAAAATCCATTCCACACGGTCCTTGGTTGCGGGCAGAAGCGGAAGTCCATCCCCCCACAGGTTGGCGATGAACAGGTGATTGGCCTGGATCAGGGCCTCTTCGTAGGTTTTGCCTTGGATGTTCAAAATACGGTTGGTTCCAGGCTCCCCCGGCAGGGATTCAGGTTTCCATGCGGTGAGGCCGTCATAGAATTCCCTGCGGCGCATTTTGAGGGGCTCAAGTTCACTTCCCGGTAGAAACAGATCCATGGGAAAGGTGACCATGGCGGCTTCCGGGGCCAGGCCCAGTCCTGACAAGGCGTTTTTCATCACCCCCACGAAATCCATGCGGGCCAGGGTGACGGTTGGAATCCCCTGGGCTTCCATTCTGGCGGCAGCACGGCCGCACGAGGTTGCGCAGGAGCCTCAGGCTCCGTTGCCGATGATCACGGCATCGACTCCCCGTTCTTTGACCATCATGGCCGTTTTTTTGCTCGCCATGGGGCCGATGCCCGGGGGAAACGTATCCAGAGGCAAAACCTCGCAGGAGGGGAAATCTTCCTGGATCATGGTTTCGATCAGGGGCAGGGTGCGGAACGCCTGCCACTGATCATTGCTTAAAAATCCGATGCGCTTGCCTTCCAGAGTTGTGAGCCTCGGTGCGTGGGCCCGGGTTACTTCCGTATTTCCCGATGGATCAAAAAACGCCAAGGTTTCCATGTGTCATCCTTGTTAAGAGAAAGGGTTGATATGAGATCAAGGCCCTTTTGGGCCCGGCCTGACGGTCAAGGACTATTTTCCTGTCCGGGGTAAATATCTCCCGGTTCTGTGCTTGTACTTCTCATAGTCTGTTCCATGAGATTTTTGCAAATGAGCTTCTTCTTTGAGCACCATCCCATGGAAGATGATCAGGGAAATGATCACCAGAAGACCCATTACAACACAGGGTCTTACCAGAAACAACCCTGAAAACATGATAAAATAGGATA
>VMSV01000246.1 GCA_013791935.1 Desulfobacteraceae bacterium
CAGGAGGTTATTTTTTTATCTACGCGAAAATATATTTTTAATTTGTTACTTGTGGCAGTATTTACTTCTCTTAAATTGATATATAACGCCCTTCGCATTTACATATTTACAGGATACCAAAGGTGTGGTATTGAAAATCCATGCCAAGACAAGCGAGAATAGACGCACCCGGAGCAGTGCATCATGTTATTGCCAGAGGAATCGAGCGAACCGCCATCTTTCGGGATGATCAGGATCGCGAGGTTTTCTTGAAACGCCTTGGAGGAATAATTACCGAAACACATACCCGGTGTTTTGCCTGGGCTCTCATGGGAAACCATTTTCATCTGCTGTTAAAAACCGGTAATATTCCTATTGCATCGATCATGCGCAGGTTGCTGACCGGCTACGCCATTTACTACAATCGTAGGCAGCATCGAAGCGGTCATCTGTTTCAAAATCGATACAAATCCATTCTTTGCCAGGAGGATGTTTATTTAAAGGAACTGGTCCGCTACATCCACCTCAACCCCTTAAGAGCGAAACTGGTGGATGATTCAAACGAGCTGGACCGGTATCCCTATTCAGGGCATAGCGTTCTGGTGGGGGAAAAGAGCAAGGATTGGCAGTCCACGGATGAAGTCTTGGGTCTGTTTGGGAAAACCAAATCTGAAGCCCGGCGTCAGTACCAAAACTTTGTTATCAAAGGCATCGAGCTGGGAAGACAGCCGGATCTTGTGGGGGGCGGTTTGATTCGAAGCGCGGGAGGATGGATGGCGGTTCGGGCCATGCAAAAAGAAGGGCTGTTTCAGAAAAGTGACGAACGCATTTTGGGGGATGGCGATTTTGTTGAGACTGTTCTCTCTGCTGCGCTGGAATCCATGAAAACAAGATATTCCCTGGCTGCCAGGGGAATAACCCTTGTGGGTATCCTTTCAGGGGTTTCCAAGTGGCTATCGATTACGCCGGAAGAAATCGTCGGAGCCTCCAAGGAGCGTACGCTGGTAAAGGCGAGGAATTTGATTTGCTACTGGGCTGTGCAGGATCTTGGAATGACCATGACCGATGTTGCAGGCTTTTTAAAGATTTCCGTTTCAACAGCCAGTGCAGCAGCCAAACGGGGAAAGAAAACAACGCTGGATGAGCACCTTGACCTGACCGAAATACTGAATGCAGAAATGCGAAGGGCGTCCCCATGATTTCCCGGGGCCGGAATTTTCTGGAAATCCTCTGCATTATCTTATATAAAGATAACCGATTCATATCAAGGTTTTCTCATTCCAATTTTAACCATAAAAAGAGGAGAAAGAATATGGGCTTTGCACCATCCAAAATGCAATTAAAAAGCGATGCGTTCAGTCAGGACGGTCTTATTCCGTCAAAATTCACCGGTGAAGGCGCAGATGTTTCACCTGCTTTATCATGGATTGATCCACCTCCGAATACAAAAGCTTTCGCAATTATTTGTCATGATCCTGATGCCCCGCTTGTTACCGGTGTCGGCACCTATGGGTTTGTACACTGGGTATTATACAATATCCCGGGTAACGTCACCAACCTGGAGGAAGGAACCCCAAAATATACCAGCGGTAAGAACGATTTCGGCAAGAGCGCTTACAATGGCCCCATGCCTCCCAACGGACATGGTCTTCACAGCTATTACTTCTGGGTGTTGGCGCTGAAAGAATCGGTCGAGCTTGAAGCAGGCTTAACCCAATGGCAGCTCCTGGCAAAAATAGAACCCCATCTGATCGGAATGAATCGGTTGGTTGGCCGGTACAAGAGAGATTAAAAAGACATATCGGGACAATTTATTAACCCGGCAATTAAATATACCACATTCGTCATGCCGGACCTGATCCGGCATCCATGGTTTTTCTGGATTCCGGCCTCCGCCGGAATGACAAACCGTTTAGGTATTTTGTTGCCGGGTTAATATTTAAGGGTGTAAGCATAGTAGTATTCCGGTAAATCACTTCCCGCTGGTTTGGGTGATCCCTGCTATGCCGCCCAAAAGCATGAAGTTATAAGACAATCACCTCTTATTTGGCGAGGTTTCATGTATTATTTGAATGTAAAAGGTGGCGCTAAAATTAGTGGCGAGGTTACCGTCAGTGGCAATAAAAATGCAGCGCTGCCGATGATAGCGGCACTGTTGCTGACTGACCAAGAGGTCATTTTGCACAATGTGCCAAATATCCTTGATGTATGCAGTATGCTTGATATCGCTGGAGAACTTGGTGCTGAATTTACTTTTGAAAAAAATATTCTCCGCTTTCGCTGCACCAAGATTATTACTACCACTGTTTCGCGGGAAATGAGTTCAAGAAACAGAACCAGTATTCTGTTTGCTGCGCCGTTAATCGCTCGCTGCGGGAAAGCAGAACTTTACCCTCCTGGCGGAGATGTTATCGGACGACGCAGGCTTGATGGTCATTTCTATGGACTCATTAAGTTAGGCGCGAAAATGACCTCTGATTCTACCTATAGTTTCTCGACTGAAGGTCGATTGCTTGGACGGGAGCTTTTTCTTGACGAAGCGAGTGTCACGGCAACTGAACAAATCATCATTGCTGCGGTTACAGCAAAAGGGGTTACAACGTTATTTAATGCGGCCGGAGAACCGCATGTTTGTGATTTGGTACAGTTGTTGAACGAGATGGGTGCAAGAATATCAGGAGCTGGAACAAATACTATTACTATTGAAGGAGTTGAAAAACTTCATGGCGCTGAGTATACCATCAACGGAGATCATATTGAAGCTGCCAGCTTTCTATCGCTTGCAGCTGCAACTGGTGGGGAGGTTACTGTCCATGGCACGATTCCAAGGCATTACTGGATGATGCACCGTGTTTTTGAGCGTATGGGAATTGAGGTTCAGCTCAACTCCAATCACCTTCATTTGCCAGGGGGGCAGATTCCGTCAATACAAAGTGATTTTGGTGGTCACATTCCTCAGATCTCAGATGGCCCCTGGCCACAGTTCCCATCCGATATGATGAGTTGCACCATTGTCGCAGCTACTCAATGCCAGGGAACAGTGATGTTCTTCGAGAAAATGTTTGAAAGTAGAATCTATTTCGCAGACCGTCTGATCAGCATGGGGGCAAATGCCATTGTATGTGATCCTCACCGGGTTGTTATCACAGGCAAAGCCCAGCTCCATGGTGTAACCATGTCAAGTCCTGATATCCGGGCTGGTATGGCAATGGTCATTGCCGCCTTGTGCGCAAAAGGGGATAGTCAGATTAATTCTGCTGAAGTAATATTTCGAGGTTACGAGGATTTGGTTGAGAAACTAACAACCCTTGGAGCTGAAATTAGTGTTGGAAAACTCAATGATTACAGGGTTTATTAACGGTATAATGCATTAATCCTAAATTGAGCGTTTCAAAATTTCGGCCATGAGAAATGTATTATGATAATAGGAGATTCAACTCTTTTAGAAGCCAAAATTTTGAAACCCTTCGGGATTTCCGATTTCACCGCATCTGCGGCGTCAAATGTCATCGCGCATAGGCGACTATAGCGAAATA
>VMSV01000041.1 GCA_013791935.1 Desulfobacteraceae bacterium
GCGCCTTGAAGAAGCCCTGAAATACTTGAAGCGTTCTGCCAATGATGCCAAAAAAGCATGTAACGACTGGGTGTTGATCAATGTTCTCATCATGACGGCATATCTCTACTTCCTTAGAGGCGATATAAAAAAATGCCTCCGCGACTTGAGGGCGTTTTTAAATAAAAGCCAAAAAGTCCAAGCGACGGTACAACCTTACCCTTTCTTGCTTGCGCTTTCCATGGCCATGGAGAATGGCGATCTTCCTAAGATAAAAGGCCTCTCATTAAAAGAAGAAATCAACCGGAAACTGAGGGGAAAAAACCTATATATGAAAGGGGTCGCCTACCGGTATAAAAGTTATCTTCAAAGTATTGAAAATCAGCCCTTGGAAAAAGTAGTCGCCTCATTGAATCTGTCCTTAGAATGGGGCAAAATGTCCGGCCACACCATTCATATCGCCAAAACCAAGCTGGACCTGGCCAGAGCTTATCTTTACCAAAAAAATGACGCCAAAGCATATGCGCTGGCAGAGGAAGGGATTGAGGCCCTTCTGCCGTTGAATGAAAACCTGGTTCCGGACGATTTCCGCAGCCTAATGGCTAAGTCATCCAAGCCGGACAATCAGCTCAAAGAAATTCTGCAAGTGGCCCAAGAGGTGGTTTCTATCCGCAAGCATAAAGATTTGATTCAGTATGTCATCACCACCGTTAATCGCCTAACAGGAGCCGAACGCGGTGCCATTTTTTTTATTGATAATGAAACACCTCAGGGAAAGCTGCGCTTGGGGGGATCGAAAAATCTAACTTCCTCTCAGGTAGATCATCCCAATTTCAGCTCATCGATAAAACTCATTGAAAAAGTCGCCCAGAGCGGCGCCGGCCGGATCGTTCAGGATGATCCCGACAGTAATGATGATTTTTTCTCAAACGAAACCATCCGATCGCGCATCTGCGTGCCCATGTTTTTGCGGGATAAAGTGGTGGGGGTTCTCTATCATGATAATCGCCTGCTCCAGAGTGCGTTCGAGGAGTCGCATATAGACCTGTTATCTTACTTTGCCGCCATTGCCGCCATATCCATTGACAATTCAATGGCCTATGAAGAGATCCATCGACTGAACAAAAAGCTGAGCAAAGAAAAACAATATTACCAGGAGGAACATAACCAAAGCCTGCATTTCGAGGAGATCGTAGGAAATAGCCCGGCCATTCGACGGGTGCTTTCTCAAATTGAGCAGGTATCCGAAACCGAAGCCGCTGTCATTATCACCGGTGAAACCGGTGTCGGCAAGGAGTTGGTGGCCAGGGCCATCCATCGCTTAAGCCGGCGTCATGAACGGCCTTTTATCCGGGTTCACTGCAGCGCCCTTCCGGAGAACCTAATCCCCAGCGAACTATTCGGCCATGAAAAAGGCGCTTTTACCGGGGCCACTGCCCGGCGTCTGGGCCGGTTTGAAATGGCGGATACGGGAACCATTTTTCTTGATGAAATGGGAGATATCTCAGCGGACATTCAGACCCGACTTTTGCGAGTACTTCAAACCAAGGAGTTTGAACGGGTCGGCGGCACCACCACCCTGATGTCCGATTTCCGTTTGATCGTAGCGACCAATCGCGACTTGCAAAAGGAGGTCGCCGCCGGCAGGTTTCGTGCTGATTTGTACTACCGTTTAAACGTTTTTCCAATCAATGTACCGCCACTGAGGGAACGCAGGGAAGATATTCCACTGCTGGTTTATTATTTTCTCAATCTGTTTTCGAACCGTACAGGAAAACAATTTGACGGCATTGAAGAGGAGGAAATGAAGCGCCTCATATCCTACGACTGGCCCGGAAACATCAGGGAACTTAAAAATGTCATCGAAAGGGCCTGCATTCTGAGCAAAGGGAGCTACCCCCGCATTCCTGAACTGGATAACGAAGCCGGACCTACAGGCCCTTCGAGCGGTGGTTTTACACTAAAAGATGTAGAAGCACGACACATCCTATTGACGGTGGAGAAAACAAACTGGAAAGTCAGGGGTCCCGGTGGTGCAGCTGAACTTCTTGGCATCCATCCATCTACATTGAGATTTAGAATGCAAAAACTGGGGATTACAAGACCACCCATAACCAAACGGTGACCTGTTCCATGGCAACCCATCTAACCATCTAAAAAACCTTAAAAAGAATCCTCAAGGGGAGGAAAGCGAACCGGAGGTTAAAACCCCCGGTTTTATTTTGTCGGGATGATCTACGCTTTACGGAACCAGGGGATGAACACACTCGTCTGTCGTTTGTATTCATCAAATCCCGGAAGGTTTCTCATCAATTTTTCAGCCGGTGGAACACCGGAGACTTTTAACAGTAGAAAAGTCAGCAGGAGAGGGCCGAAGAATGAAGCCCATCCGCCTTCAACCGTCAGGGCAACCAGATACACTCCCCACCATAATGTGGATTCCCCAAAATAGTTGGGATGCCGTGAGACCTTCCATAATCCGCGGGTCATTAATTGCCCCTGGTTTTGTTTTTGGGCCAGGAAGTTTTTTAGTTGCGAGTCGGCTGCCATTTCCAGGGTGAGTCCAAAGATCCAGACAATGATCCCGACCGGATACCAAGGCTGCAAAGGGTTAGAAGGCATGGAATTGATCATGATGATCGGGGTGGCAATGAACAGTGCCAGGAAACCTTGAATCAGATAAATCTGGATATAGCTCGATAGAATGGCACTTTTTTTCGCTCCCATCTTTTTGCGCATATCCTGATAACGCAAGTCTTCCTCCCTGCCGAAGGTTCGTTTCACAATATGCCAGAACAACCGGAGTCCCCACAGGGTCACCATAGCCAGCACGATCCAGCGTACAGGCGTGTGATGATCCTGTATCCAGAACGACACATGGGCAACGATCACAAAACTCAAACCCCAGGCAGTGTCCACGAACGTATGATTTTTTGTAAGAACGCCGATCAGAAAAAAGAGATGCATGGAAACCATGACCCCCAAAAGGCAGACACCAACATTGAAAAAAATCCCATAGGTTGCGGAAACAGCGGTGAGAAGAATCAGGGAAAGAAAAATAGATGAAAAATATACCGTCTGTGGCTTCATAAAACCTCCTTTTAACTGTTCTCTTTAAACATTGTTCTTAATTCCCTTTTCAGGATTTTGCCCAAAGCATTCCGTGGCAGAAACTTGACTGGCAGAAACTTTTCCGGGCGCTTGTATATCGCGAGACCTTTCTTAATAAGGAAGCTATTCAGTTCGTCCAGGGTCATGGTTTCATTTTCAGCCAGGACCACCACAGCACAGACTCTCTCTCCCAGTTTTATGTCAGGGTAGCCTACAACCGCCGCCTCCAAAATTTTTGGATGGCCGATAATCAGGTTTTCCAATTCTTCCGGTGCTATATTGTTCCCGCCGCGAATAATCAAATCCTTGGTTCTGCCGATAAAGAGGTACCTGTCTTCTTGAGCCCCATTATTCTCCAGTGAAAATCGGTCTCCGGTCTTGAAGTAGCCCTCCTCGTCAAATGATTTATCATTCAGATCAGGACGTTTATAATACCCTGCAAAAACAGCCGGACCCTTGACACACATTTCACCGGGGTTTCCTTTCTCCTTAATACGATTCCCATACGTATCGATGAGTTTTGTTTTCATTCGGGTGGCCGATGGAATTTTTCCTTGAACCCCTTCAGCACCCCAGGCCGGGAAATATTTTGCACGATCATCCGGATTTGGAAAATCTGTCGGACCGCTTATCAGGCAAAGCCCCTCATTGGAACCGAAAATATTCAGGATATCGATTCCCTTTTCCTGAAATCCCCTGACCATCCAATCCGCTAAAGGTGCTGATCCGGAACCGATGGTTTTAACCGTGGTCAAATCGATGGTTTCCAAAACCTGCTTGTTTTGCAGAAGCGTATTCAAAATCGCCGGCGGTAAAACGGTGTAATTGATTTTTTCCTGTTTGACCTGTTCCAGAAATACCGGAATATCAAAGGGGTGATGCAGACACAGTTTTCCCCCGGTCAACAGCCACTGGATAAACACGACAATGGACCCCATATTTATAAAAGGAAACGGGCTCAGGATGTTACTGAAGGGACCCACACCCCCAGCCTCCCGGACAAAATGACCTGCCGCGATCCATTGATTGGAACTGCGTGGAACTCCTTTGGGGTCGGCTTCCGTCCCTGAGGTCCAGCAGATTGAAAATACATCGTCTGCGGAAATCGAGGTTTCCGCCAGGTATTGGGGTAACCGTCCTGTGCTTCCATTTTCACCCAGAAGATCCTGGTATGAAACAACTCCGGGGTGTTTGCTTTCGCTTACGGAAATAATGGTCTTCAGCCCGGGGAACTTCTCCTGAACCCCTGCATTTTGCACCATGTCCACGAAATCGAAACCCTTAAAATTCGTTGTTGTGATATATGCCTTCGGGTCGCTCATGCGCATTGCATGTAACAATTCATGGGTTCGATGCATGACTGAAAGAGGAGTGGCGATTGCCCCGATTCTCGAAATCGCCAGATAAGCACAAGCCAATTCGGTGATATTGGGCAATTGTAGCATTACAATATCATCTTTCCTTATTCCAATTCTTAGCAAACCTGCTGCAAGATTCTCAACAACTGTTAAAAGTTCATGATACGTCAGGCGCACAGACTCACCCGATGTGAATTTCGATCGATTAGGAGGATCGGTCAATGCTACAGAATCAGGCATTGCCTTGGCATTTTTTAAAAACAGGTCCATCAAAGTCTGGTCACCCCACCATCCTTTTTCTTTATACTCTTTGATCTGATCTTCCGAAATGGTTATCATGTTTACCCCTCGTGTTCGTGGTTTGTTTGCGAAGGATGGGTTGATGCACTTATTTGATTGAATACTGCGATGAATGTAAAAAAATCAAACCGCATTGCACTAATAGATGTATGTCACTGCACCGCCATCCACCACCAGGGTTTGCCCGGTAACAAATCGTCCGGCATCAGATGCCAGGAAAAGCGCCGCACCTTCCATATCTTCCGTTTCCGCTATTCTCCCCATTGCGGTTCGCTTGCTGATTTCCTTTTCCATCATGGATTCCCCGGTTTTCAGGGCTGGCTGCGTCATGTCCGTTCGGGTCGCTCCCGGAGCAAGTGTATTCACCCGGATGTTAAACTGCCCAAGTTCATAGGCCAGAACCTGTGCCAGGGCATGTTCTCCCGCCTTGCTCACGGAATAAACCCCTACCCCGCGATTCGGCTGGAAGGCATTTGTGGAGCCGACAAAAATAATCACACCGCCCCCCTGTTCCTTCATTATTTTTGCCACCCGCTGGCTCAGTAGAAAGTATCCCTTCAGGTTAAGATTCATAACAGCATCCCAGGCCCATTCATCGGTTTCAATTACAGGGCAGTTCTGGGGATTTGTTGCTGCATTGCAGACCAAAATATCGATTCGGCCCATCTCCTTCATCGTCTTTTCGATGAGGTTGTCGAGTGCTTCGACCTTCGCGGCATGTGTGGTGACAGCAAGGCAGCGTCTGCCAAGGGATGTGATCTCGCTGGAAGTTGCATCCAGCTGTTCCTGTTTCCTGGCTGCAATCACAATATCCGCACCAGCGCCCGCAAAACATAGCGCAATAGCTCTGCCGATACCACGCGAGCCGCCCGTGATAAGCGCAACTTTCTGATCCAGCCGAAATCTGTCCAGGTTCATACATGTCTCCTTTTTTTCTTGTCTTAATAGATTACGGAATAGACGTGCTCGAAAACATACTCGTACTCTATGTTCACATCAGTTATCGTGAAGGGAACTTTTCGCTTTCCAGGGAATGACCTCTTATTGCTCATGGCAAACACGAACATTGCCAGATATAATCTTCAAGCAAAAGAGATGCCAGCGTTTCAGCTTGGAATTTATCAATAATTATATAATGTTATGATTTTTTTCATTCCGGCCAACTGAGCGCGCGCAATATATGACCTCTTCCGCACCATATGGCACCTTATTGAAATTTCTCACGGATAAAAGGATGGGCTCAACATCTCCCTTTATGATTCCCATTTTGTCTATTTTATCCTATTAAATTAAATAGTAATATGCTTTTTCAGTATCGACTAATTATAAATGATTTGTCGCAGGGAATATCTTCGGTGACATTTTCTTGACCTGAAATCCCGCATAAGATAAATTGGCTTTCAGATCAGTCGAGACCTTACACCCGATAAACCCCAATCAAGGAGGTCCGAAATGAGCCCGTCCCCATCTGAAACCCCCGCGACCCTGTCACCGGAAAAGATTTACCAACTGGCCTCGGCCTTTCAATCCTGCCGGATTCTGCTATCAGCCTTTGAACTCGATATTTTTACCGCCCTGTCCGGCAAGCCCAAAACCTCCCAAGAGGTTGCTCAAACCATTCGCGGAGACTCCCGAGCCACGGACCGTCTCCTAAACGCCCTTTGCGCCCTGGGTTTTGTAAAAAAGGAAAAAGACCTGTTCTCCAATACGGAGACGGCTGAAAAATTCCTGACCCAAGGCAAAAAAACCTACCTGGGGGGATTGATGCACACGGTCCATCTGTGGGATACCTGGAGCACCCTCACCGACGCGGTCAGAGCCGGGCACCAGGTGGCTTCCGAACCCCTTGAAAAAAGGTCACCGGAATGGTTTGAAGCCTTTATTACCGCCATGCACCAGCGGGCCGTCATGGCAGCCCCCCTTTCCGTATCGGCCCTGGACCTTTCCAATGTGAAAACCCTGCTGGATGTGGGGGGTGGCTCCGGCGCCTATGCCATGGAATTCGCCCGGGCAAAGGAGGACCTGAAGGCCACGGTATTCGATCTGCCCGGGGTGATCAAACTCACCCGGCAATATGTGGCCAAAGGAGGGATGTCCCACCGGATTGACTTCATGGAAGGAGACTATTCCAAGGATGAGCTGGGCCATGGCTTTGATCTGATATTTATGTCCGCCATCATTCACAGCAACCCGCCGGAACTGAACCGCGAGCTGTTTAAAAAGATATTCAGGGCCTTAAACCCAGGCGGGCGAATTGCGGTTTCAGACTTTGTCATGGAGGAAAACAGGACCCAGCCGTTTTTCGGGGCCATTTTTTCTTTGAACATGCTGGTGGGCACAAAAGCCGGAGATACTTTTACGGAAAGCGAGATTAAAAACTGGATGGCCGAATCCGGATTCAGTGACTTCAAATCCATTCAAGTTCCCGGGCCCGCCAATATGGTGACAGGAAAAAAACCCGGCCATGAATAGCCTTGAACCGGACGGCAAAGAGGATTGTGCCAAAACCCTGCGCCAGGCCATGATTGACCTTCTGGAAAACGGGCCCAAAAGTGCCAAGGACCTGTCCCAGGGACTGAAAGTCCAGGAAAAATTGGTTTACGACCACCTTGCCCACATTGAGCGGTCCATCAAGGCAAAAGGCCGGAAGCTGGTCATTTTACCGGCAAAATGCAGTTCCTGCGACTATGTTTTTTCAGACCGGAAAAAA
>VMSV01000132.1 GCA_013791935.1 Desulfobacteraceae bacterium
CAGGCTGCTGAAAATTTTACGCCCGAGCTCAACTGCCATAAAACTGATGGACACGGCATGATCTCCGATGCCGGTTTCGGTTCGAATTCGTTTTGCCACGGAAAAGGTTTTGTGAAGCAGCCGGTTTAGGATGACACCGGAGGTTTTGGCGGCGATTGAAAGGCGGTAGGCTTCTTTAATCTGGCCTAAAATCTGAGGTTCTCCCAGAACCATGGAATCCAGGCTGCCGGCCACTCGAAAGATATGACGGACGGCGTCATCCCCTGCATGGATATACAGGCTGTTTTTAAAGCTTTCCATGGGGATCTGTTTGAATTCCGATAGAAAAGCGGTTACGGCTGAAAGGGTTTCTTCCGAATGATCTGTGGTCACCAGCACTTCTACACGGTTGCATGTGGAAATCAGCATGGCTTCTTGAACAGGGTGCAGTTCATGAAGCCTTTCAACCCCCGAAGCAGCCTCCTCCCCGGAGAAGGCGATGCATTCCCGGATTTCCACCGGAGCGGTGTTGTGGTTCAATCCTATGATAAGTATATCGGGCATAATTTTTTAATGATGCTCTGAAGCTACCAGCGGGTGAAGGGTTCGTGATGGCCTTTTAAAATAAAATTAACCCCCAGGAAAGTGAAAACCACGGCTACGAAACCGATGATGGCCAGAATGGCTGATTTCCGGCCTCTCCATCCCACGGTATATCTCTGATGGATCAAGGCCGCATAGATCAGCCAGGTGATGCAGGACCAAACCTCCTTGGGGTCCCAGTTCCAGAAGCGACCCCAGAGGGATTTTGCATAAACAAAGCCTGTGATCAGCCCCACGGTAACCAGCAAAAACCCGGCCATGATGCAGGCATGGCCAGTCAAATCCAGAAGATCCAGGGAGGGCAACCTCTTGTAAAAAAAACCACGACTTTTGGATTTGATGGCACGCTCCTGGAGCAGATACAACAAGCCTGTCCCGCAGGCAAGGGCAAAGGCCGCTTCCCCCAGAAAAACGCCAAATATGTGGGCTTGAAGCCAGAGGCTTTTCAGCACGGTTTGGGTTTGGGAAGGCTCCGCGGAAAGTCCGGAGGCCGCCACCATGATAAAGGCCGCCAGGGGGGCAGCGAAGATTCCCAGTATTTTCAAATGGTATTGATACTGGATCCAAAAAAAGACGCTGATAATCGCCCAGGCTGAAATGGAAAGGGTTTGATTCAAGTTCTCAACCGGGACATAACCCAGCTTGTAAATACTCGCCACAATCTGGATGCAGTGGACAACAAATCCGGCCAGAAGAACCCCGAAGCCGATTTTCTGAAAAGAGTCTTTCTGGAAAAACAGGTAGGCCATGTAGCCGACGGTTCCCAATAGATAAAATATGATGATTACAATGTCCATGAATGTGTCCGATTCCATCCTTTTTAATAAGGATTGGTTGAATCAGGGGTTTGCGTGCGTTCCCTCATCCATCAAAGCCTCGTAACAAAAGTCTTGGCCCAAAATCCGGGTTAAAACTTCATCCATCCCGATCCTGTCATTTGTCCTGATTTTTTCAACCAGATCCGACTGGATCAAATTTTCGAAAATCGGTTTATGAAATTCCGGTTCATGGTCTTCCTGAAGCAGCTTCTCCCGAATCTTTCCCATTAACTTGAGAAAAACCGCTTGTTCTTCTCCAAAAAGATTTTCCAGGGTCTGCCGGAGTTTTTTGGCATAGGCCGGGCTTGCACCCGAAGTTGAAATGGTGACGATCAAATCCCCCCGGCAGACGATTGCAGGAAGAATAAAATTGCATGAGGATGGCCTGTCTGCGATATTGCACAACATGTTTCTTGTTTCAGCATCGGCATGGATCTTCTGATTCAACGCCTCGTTATCCGTTGCACCGATGACCAGAAACGCCTGGTCCAGATCCGAGGATTCATAAGCCCTGTTTTTCAGAATCAATCTTTTTTCATTGGAAAGGGAAAGAAGAGCCGGTGAGATTTCGGGGCTCACCACGGTGACCCCGGCACCACAATTCAGAAGGGTTAGGGCCTTTCGTGTTCCCACGGATCCGCCTCCCACCACCACGCAAGACCGGTTTTGCACATCCAGGTTTATGGGGTAATATTTCATGGCCTCCTTATTTTTTACCGGCATTTTTTTCGATTTCCCGAATCATCCAGTTTAAAACCTTTTTGTGATCGGTTATTTCCACCTGTTTTTGAATTTCCGAAAGGGGGATTTCAGCCCTGGCCATGTTCTTATGGCCCCCTGCGGACCCCATCGCACCGAAGGTTTCTTTTGCAACTCTTCCGGCGTTTTTGCGAATGCCATCGTTTCGAAAAACAACCACAAGCTTGTTCATGCGTATGCCAGATACAATGCTCCACCGGACGGTACTCACCCTCATGAAAAAATCGGCGACAACCACGCAAATGTCCGGGTTGGGGACATTGCCCAGGTGAACAAAATATTTGCCTTTCCTCTGTTTTACCGTGTCCAGGGCAAGCTTGAAGAACTTGAGAAAATCAGGTGTGATTTCGGATTGTTCAATTTTGCGTGCCATGTGTGGGTTGGCATGCTGGAATAAAAACTGAAAGGCTTTGAGATCTTCAATCAGGGTTTTTCGTTCAAAATTACTGGTATCTGTTTTAATGGCGTAAGACAACCCTGTGGCCAGCCTGGAGGAGGGTTTTATCCTGGCCGCTCTTAAATACTCGGTCATTATGCTGGCCGTTGCCCCGAAATCCGGGCGAATATCCGAAAAGGTTGCAGCATAGCCGGTTTCCGGATGGTGGTCGATGACAACATCAAATTTGAATTTCGAAAAGGATTCGTTATGCCCGGGCTGGGAGTCCACCATGACAAACCGGGTAAACTGGGCGGGGTTCACCTGATCCACATGGATCATGTTGATCCCCGTAAGCCGGATCATGGCCAGATTGTCCGGTCTTTTAATCACATTAATATTCGAGAGGGTGACTCCGGCAACTCGGCGCCACAGAAGCCTTTTAATCGCCATGGCGCTTGCCATGGCATCCGGATCCGCATTAATGACCACCAGTACCTGGCTGTCACTCGGGAAAATATCATAAAAACGGCGCAGTCTTTCTGCGGCTGAAACTTTCATAAGATCCTTTGGTAGTATAAAATTAAAAACGACTCGGAATCTTACGATGATGCGGTGCTGATTTCAATTCATTTTTATTCATAAACAATCGATGAATTAAAAAACCTTTTATTCCTTGACACATTAAAAAAGGATTTGATATTTAATCTGTTTGCTTTTATTAATAAGGCCAAATTGAATTTCATGCAGGCCCGCTGATGTCTGATAAGAGAAAACGGACTTTTAATTTTCGGGACAACCGAAACTGGTCGGAAGGTCTGACCATTGTTATGCAGTTGGGCCTGAATATGGCCGGAAGCATCATTTTCTTTTTTTTTGTGGGTTTTTATATGGATAAGTGGTTTTCCACAAAAGGACTTTTTACGACCGTTTTCACGATTTTAGGTGTGGTTGGGGGTGGATACACAACCTATCGCCAAATCATGGAAATCACCGAGGGAAAGCACCACCGGAAAAATAATGGTAGCGATTAGAGAAACACAAAAAAAATATTGTTCCCGGGCTATGATGGTTTCGATTTTTATCAGCCTGGGGTTCATTCTGCTGGGGCAGAAAGCCATTGGCAAAGGATTGATTTTAGGCGCCGTATTCAGTGTTGTCAATTTTGTTCTGATGGGAGAAACACTATCGGCACGCATATTGAAAACCAAGGGAAAAACTTTTTTAATCAGCCTTGGCTCGATTTTTTTCAGGTATGTGTTGCTCGCAATTCCAATGGTGATGGCAATCAAGTCGGAGACGTATAATTTGTTTTCAGTTATCGCCGGCCTGTTTTCCATTCAGGTCATGATTTTGATCGATCATGCTGTAAAGTTTTTACCGGCAAGGCAAAAACAACAGGTACAGCCGGCCGGGGAAAAATGATTTTTTTTGAAAATGACGCTTACAGGGCGGAGAGGTTATGGAAGAACTAGGGAAAATCCACCAATTGATTGTGCCGTTTTTCGGGCGTAATTTGACATTTAATCTTGAAGTTATTCTCATGACATGGATTGTTTTCGGGATACTCATTGTGTTCGGTATTTTTGCCGTTCGCAAAAGAGGGATTGTTCCTCAGCCCGTACAGATTGTCGGGGAGCTATTTGTGTCTCAGCTCTATGCATTGACCGAAGAATCCTTGGGGAAGGAACTATCCAAAAAATATGCACCGATGATATGTGCGCTTTTCATGTTTCTTCTCCTGTCCAACTGGTTGGGGCTCATTCCCCACTTGGGAGAACCGACCAAAGATTTAAATACACCTTTAAGTATGGGACTACTGGGGTTTATTGTCGCTCATTACGTGGGGATAAAGGAGAGAGGTTTTAAAGCCTATCTTAGCGCTTATTTCGAGCCCTTTTTCTTTATGCTGCCGCTCAATATTATTGATGTACTGTCAAAAGTCATCAGTATTTCCTTTCGTCTTTTCGGGAACATTATGGGAGGTTCAATCATCATTCTGGTGGTTTCCCACTTGACATACAGCATTGTGCTGCCTCCATTGCTGAATATTTTTTTCGGTATTTTTGTGGGGACGATTCAAGCATTTGTGTTTACAATGCTTACGGTGACTTATATCTCATTGCAGGTGAAATAACTTATGGATATACAAACTTGGGTTAAAGTCGCCGCATTTACCGGTGGAGGTCTGGCCATGGGATTTGGCGCCATTGGTGCGGCCATTGGTGAAGGGTATACCGCTGCATGCGCCAACACCGCAATTTCAAGGAATCCGGAATTATCGGGCAGTATTTTTAAGTCCATGTTAATGGGGCAAGCCATTGCGGAGTCCGCCTCCATTTTCGCTTTGGTTATCGCCATGATTTTGCTGTTTACGAATTTTCCGACCCATTCCATGCTCATGGTGAGCGTTCTGTTGGCATCTGGTTTGTGCATGGGACTTGGTGCAATCGGGTCCGGTATCGGGTCCGGTTTTCCTGCGGGAGCCGCCTGCGAGGGAATGGCCAGGCAACCCGGTGCATCCGGTCGACTGACCACAAACATGCTCATTGGATCCGCTGTGGCCCAAACACCCGCCATCTTCGCCCTGGTCACCTCTTTTATTCTCATCTTTACGGATTTCTCAACGCGCCCTGTCAATCCCACCTGGGCGGCCATTTTGGGTGCGGGTTTGGCCACCGGTTTTGGCGCCATCGGCTCCGGATTGGGTGGTGGATTGGTGGCCCAGGCCAGTTGCCAGGGCGTGGCCCGGCAACCCCTGGCCGCAACCCCGGTGACCAATGTAATGCTTTTGGGGCAGGCGGTTACCCAAACAACAGCGATTTATGGAATGTTGGTCAGTTTCATTCTTATTTTTAAATCCTTTCCTGCAACCGACGCGCTGGCACCTTCCATGGCGCTTTTGGCTGCCGGTTTATGCATGGGGATCGGCGCCATCGGGCCGGGAATTGGTGAAGGTTTTACTGCACGCAGTGCGGTGGATTGGATCTCTCGAAACGAAAGCGCCACAGCGGACTTAACTCGCATTATGTTGGTGGGGCAGGCGGTGGCGGAATCCACAGGGATCTATGCCCTTGTTATTTCCCTGGTATTGATATTTGTGGTTTAACTGGATCTGTGAACTGAAAAGATAAAATAATAATAGGAGGAAAAAATGGCAATCGAAGGAATTGATATTGTTAAGGCTGCGGCATATTTAGGCGCCGGTCTTTCCATGGGGCTTGGCGCCATCGGACCGGGAGTTGGAGAAGGCATGGCGGCAGCCAAGGCCTGTGAAGCAATTGGTAAAAACCCCAAAGAGGCAGGATTGTTGACACGGACCATGCTGGTGGGTCAGGCGGTTTCCGAATCAACCGGCATCTACTCTCTGGTGATTGCTCTGTTGCTGTTGTTTGTTGTTTGATTTTAACTGCATGGTGGGTTCAGAATATGAGAATCGAAGAAACGATAGCCCTGATCAGCATAAATGAAACCCTGATCATTCAACTGATTTCATTTCTGCTTTTTTTAATCATCATCAACCGGGTTATGTTTAAACCGTTGCGTAGCGTTATGGCACAACGTGAAGAACATATTCATCATATTCAGCAGGAAATCTCCATAGCGAAAAATGATTTGGACGGTATGATGGCCCGTATGAGGGAAGAAGAAAAAGTCATCAGAAAAGAGGCCAGAGAAAAACAGGTCCAAATTGAGGCTGAAGGGCAAAAAGAAGCGGAAACCATATTCAATTCGGTAAGAGAGCAGATCTTGACCCAAAAAGAAAATGCACAGGAAGAGATCAGTGCTCAAATTGAAAAGGCAAGGCTTCAAATCAAGGCGGAATCTGAAGCCTTGGCGATGTCGATTATCGAAAAAGTATTGGAACGGAGATTAGGTTAATGAACCCATTTTTATGGTTGGTCCGAAAAACAGGAGCGGGCGTATCGATTTTTTTCATCGCGATGCTGTTTTTTGAAACCCCTGCGATGGCCTCCGAGAATACCAGCTCATGGCGTGCCTCATATGATCTTGTGATGATGTGGGTGAATTTCTTTATCTTGATCATCTTGCTGTATAAGGTCGGGAAAAAGCCCGTGGTTGATTTTCTTTCCGGCAGCAGAGATGACATCGCCCTTGAGATAGGACGGCTGGAAAATCAACGGTTGGAAATAAGGGAAACCACGGAAGAAACCCTTAGAAACATAGAAAGCAGCAAGACCCATTTTAAAGAGGTTTCGGAACGAATTATTGCAAACGGGGAAAAAGCAAAACAGTCCATTATCGAAAATGCAAAAAACCAGGGCCATATGATGCTCCAGAATACCCAGAAAAAAATTGAAAGCCTTCTCACGTCGGCCAAAAAAGATTTCAGATCCGAACTCATCGATGCCTCGATGGATCTCGCCATGGAAAAAATTGCGACCCACGTAACGCCGGAAGATGATCAACGGCTCATAGAACAATACCTGCTTACCCCGCCAAAAAAACAGTAGGCGCATCATGGGAAGCAAAAGGCCAAAAGGCGCGGACGGTTTTATCCGTTCACGCCTTTTTTGTCATTTGCCCGTCCAGTCGCTATCCTGATCTCCCTAGGACGATGTAAATGAAAGGCTTCCCAGGTCATTGGTATCCGCTGTAACCGTTTGACCTTCAATAATGAGGCCTTTTAGGATTTCCATGGACAATGGGTTTTCAAGGTATTTCTGAATGGCCCTTTTAAGGGGTCTGGCTCCATAAACCGGGTCAAAGCCTTTTTCAGCCAGAAGTTGCTTGGCATCATCGGTGAGGGTGAGAGCAAGCTGTTGCGCAGCAAGCCTCTTGACCAGCCGATGGATCTGAATCTCCACGATGTCCACAATCTGTTCCCGGGTGAGATTTTCAAAGATGATGGTTTCATCAATCCGGTTCAGGAATTCAGGCTTGAATCCTGACCGGAGGGATTCCATCACCCGCCTTTCCATTTCATCCCGGTTCGACGGCCCCAGTTCCTGAATCCATTGACTGCCGATATTGGAGGTCATGATGATGAGCGTGTTCTTAAAGTCAACCGTGCGGCCGTGGCCATCGGTCATTCGCCCATCATCCAGAATCTGAAGCAGCACGTTGAAAACCTCGGGATGGGCTTTTTCAATCTCATCAAAAAGGATGACCGAATAGGGGCGCCTGCGAACCGCCTCGGTGAGATACCCCCCTTCCTCGTATCCCACATAGCCTGGAGGCGCACCAATGAGTCTGGCCACCGCATGCTTTTCCATGTATTCGGACATGTCGATTCGAATGATGGCCTGTTCACTGTCGAAAATGAATTCGGCCAAGGCCTTGGCCAGCTCGGTTTTTCCAACCCCCGTGGGACCCAGGAAGATAAAGGAGCCGATGGGTCGATTGGGATCTTGCAGGCCGGACCGGGCCCTTCTCACCGCGTTGGACACGGCAGTAATAGCTTCATGCTGGCCCACCACCCGCAAACCCAGTCGTTCTTCCATGTGAACGAGTTTTTCCCGTTCACCTTCCAGCATTTTTTTAACCGGAATGCCGGTCCATCGGGAAATGACTTCGGCAATGTCCTCCGCATCCACCTCTTCCTTGAGCATTTTCTTTTCCTTCTGGAAGTCAGCCAGGGATTGGTTGGCATCATCCAGTTTTTTGCGAAGTTCAATGGCTTTGCCATAGCGTATTTCAGCCACTTTGGCAAGGTTGCCTTCCCTTTCCGCCTGTTGTTCCAGGGTGCCGAGATGCTCGATTTCCTCCTTGAGGGTCCGCAGGGTCTGGATCATGTCTTTTTCTTTCTGCCAATGGGACTTCATCGTGCGGATCTCTTCGCCCATGGTTTCCAGATCCTTTTCCAGTTTGGCCAGGCGTTCTTTGGATGCAGGATCGGTTTCTTTTTTCAGAGCTTCCCGTTCGATCTCGCCCTGGGTGATTTTCCTCTGGATCTCATCGATTTCCACCGGAAGACTGTCGATTTCAATGCGAAGCTTGGAGGCGCATTCATCCATCAGGTCAATGGCTTTATCCGGAAGAAAACGGTCGGAAATATACCGGTCCGACAGGGTGGCAGCAGCCACAATGGCCGAATCTTTAATGCGGACACCGTGATGCACTTCATATTTTTCCTTCAACCCCCGTAAAATGGAAATGGTGTCCTCCACAGAGGGCTCCGGAGCAAGCACCGGCTGGAATCGTCGCTCCAGGGCCGGGTCTTTTTCAATGTATTTCCGGTATTCATTCAGGGTAGTGGCCCCCACGCAGCGTAAAGTTCCACGGGCCAGGGCCGGTTTGAGCATATTGGAGGCGTCCATGGACCCTTCGGCGGCCCCTGCCCCCACCAGGGTGTGAAGCTCGTCAATAAACAGAATCACTTCTCCTTCGGCAGCCTCCACTTCCTTGAGCACAGCCTTCAAGCGGTCTTCAAATTCCCCCCGGTATTTGGCTCCGGCAATCAGCGCCCCCATGTCCAGGGCCACCAATCTCCGGTTTTTAAGACTTTCCGATACGTCTCCGGCCACGATTCGCTGGGCAAGGCCTTCCACAATGGCGGTTTTCCCCACGCCTGGCTCACCGATGAGAACCGGGTTGTTTTTGGTCCGTCTGGACAAAACCTGAACAATCCTTCGAATCTCATCATCCCGGCCAATCACCGGGTCCAGTTTGCCCAGCTTGGCCAAGTCCGTGAGATTGCGGCTGTATTTTTCCAGGGCCTGGTATTTTTCCTCGGGGTTGGGGTCCGTGATGCGCTGGGACCCCCGAATACTCATCAATACCTTTAAAATCGCGTCTCTTTGGATGCCGTGGGCAGAAAAAATTTTTGAAACCCCACCGGTTTTCCCATCGATCATGGAAAGAAGAATATGCTCGATGCTCACATATTCGTCCTTCATTTTTTGAGCCTCTGAAAAAGCGGTTTCCAGAATCGTTTTGGTCCGGGCGGACAGATAGGCCTCCCCCACACTTCCGCTGACCTTGGGAAGTTTGTCGATGGCCTGTAACGCCTCTTGTGCAACGACCTCGGGAGAAATGCCGATTTTTTGAAAGATGGCCTTTGTCATTCCTTCTTTTTCGGTCAGCATGGCACTCAACAAATGCTCGGGCTCAATCTGCTGGTTATGGTATTGAGAAGCCATAGACTGGGCCTGCTGAATCAACTCCTGGGATTTCAGAGTGAATTTGTCAAATCTCATTTTTATTCTCCTCGTTGGAATTCGGATTAAAACCTGTTGGTTGCCGAAATATTAATCATTGGGATTTTAATGTCAAATTGAAGCGTTAGGGGAATTTGGGAAAAAACAAGTTTCCATGGAATAGATTGGATGAATCCGAATCAAAGGGGGATGCCTGAAGAAGAAAAATGGAAAACAAAAACCGGATCAAGCTTGAACGGAAAAGCTTGAAATAAAAAGGGCTGGAAAGGGGGCCTGTCTTTTTAGCGGGACGGTTGGACCAGAATCGGCTTCAAATCCCTTTCGGTCAGTCTCAGGGCAGCTTGATAGCCATTCACCCTTCGTCTGTCCTTGCCGGCTCGTCTTTCGGGAATATGAAAGGTAAAGGAAAATTGCCGCCTTTCATAGTCCAGCCGTTTTTCCGTACTGATAAAGACCTTTTGTGCGATACTCATAAACACCTCGTTGAATACCCTTGGGGGTTGAATTAAAAACCTGAATGAATGGAAGGTCTTAGGTCTTGTTCCCTAAACAGAAGCTGAACAAATATACATAACATGCCTAAAGAATTGAGAAAGATTTGTCAAGAAAAAAATGCACAATATGTAGATAAAAATGAAAAATATATTTCTATATATAGGGGGTATAAGGAGGCTTCATTCCTGTCCGGAATACTGATTTCTGAGCTTTGGTTTTTCGATTTTTCCGGTGGGGTTTCTGGGCACATCTGCGAAAATGAACCGCCGAGGCCTTTTGTATCTTGGCAGGGCCTGGCAATACTGGTCGATTTCATCCTTGGTAAGGGTTTGATTGGTTTTCACCTGAAGGATCGCCGCTGCAATTTCCCCCAGCCTCAGGCTGGGGACGCCGATGACCGCCACATCCTGAATTTTAGGATGATTTTGAATGAAGTCCTCGATTTCAACCGGATAAATATTTTCACCACCGGTGATGATGACATCCTTTTTCCGATCCACAAGCCAGACAAATCCCTCTGAATCCTGCTGGGCAATATCCCCGGTTCTAAGCCAGCCGCCGATGATGGATTCGGCTGAGGCCTCCGGGTTTTTGTAGTATTCCTTCATGACCCCCGGTCCTTTTACAAGCAGTTCGCCCGGGGCTCCTTGGGGGACGGGGTTCAATCCATCATCCACGATCCGGATCTCCCAGTCGAAACCGGGTTTTCCGATGGCCCCGATTTTGTGGATGTTGTCCATGCCCAAATGCACGCAGCCCGGACCCGTGGCCTCGGTTAAACCGTAATTGGTATCGTACTTGTGGTGGGGGAAGATTTTGAGCCATTCTTTTACCAGACTGGGAGGAACGGGCTGTGCGCCGATGTGCATCAGGCGCCACTGGTCCAGTTGATAGTGGTGCAGTTTAAGCTCACCGCTTTCCACGGCAAAGAGAATATCCAGGGCCCAGGGAACCAGAAGCCAGACAATGGTGACCTTCTCTTCGGACACGGCTTCCAGAATCCATTGGGGGGCAATGCCTTTTAAGATGACCGTTTTGGCTCCCACCATGAAATTGCCGAACCAGTGCATTTTTGCCCCGGTGTGGTACAAAGGGGGAATGCAAAGGAAGTTGTCATCATGCTGCTGCTGATGATGGTTGTTCTCCACATAGCAGGCAAATTCCAGATTTCTGTGGGTCAACAGGGTGGCTTTGGGGGTTCCGGTGGTGCCGGAAGTAAAATACAATCCGGCCTCATCAGTGAGTTGAATGGATACCAACGGTTCGGTTTCAGGCTGATTTTCCATCACATCAAGATAAAAGTCCGCATAGGCCGGGGCTTTATCCCGAGGGCCCACAAAAATATAATGCCCCACAGTTTGATCCAGAGCAGCCTTGATGGAAGCAATTCGCTCAAGGAATTCTTCTCCGAAAACCAGCATTTTGGCTTCAGCGGTTTCCATGCATTTGAGAATGGTTTCCGCTTCAAAGCGAAAATTCAGGGGCACGGCCCAGGCCCCGGTTCTTAAAATCCCGAAATAAACGGGCAGCCATTCCAGGCAATTGGTCATGAGTTGTGCGACTCGGTCGCCTTTTTTCAAGCCCCTGGCCTGGATCGCCCATGCCAGGCGGTTGGCCTGAGAGTCAAAGTCCTTCCAGGTGATTTCCGTTCTCTTTTTATTTCCGGGGTCTCTTTCGATGAGAGCGGTTTCTTGGCCGTAAAGTCGGGCGTTTCTGGCCAGGATTTCTGTGATCAGCATTTGTTTTATTTATCCATAGGGTTACAAGGGATGAATGGACTTGGTTTTCTATCCCTGCATCAGGGTTTTCAACACATCTTCTTTGCCCACAATGCCCACGAGTTTTTCGTTTTCCACCACGGGCAGGGTGTGGAATTTGTTCCCGACCATGAGCTCGGCGATGGTGTCAATGCCGGTGTCCGGCTTGATGGTAACGGGTTTTACGGTCATGGCGTGGGCCACGGTGGTGGCGGTTATTTTTCTGGCCTCTTTTTCAAGTTGTTTCATGGAGGATAAGGAAATGATGCTGTCCAGAAACGTAAACACCGAAGGCAAGGGAAGCTTCTTCTGGGAGACAATGAGATCGCTCTGGCAGAGAATCCCCACCAGGTTTCCGGAATCATCCACCACCGGAACCCCGTTGATCTTTTTTTCAACCAGCAGTTTTGCCGCCTGGGTGATTTCCATGTCCGGGGATACGGTGATCAAATCCGTGGTCATAATCTGTTTTGCCGTGATTTTATGTTCCATGTTCAAAGGGGTCTCCTTTTTAAACCGGATGAAAGATTAAGGGGTGAGAAACCTTTACCGCCCAAAGGGAAGGCCCTTGAGTAAACCCTTGGCCCCCTCTTGAAGCGGATTGGAAGATTCTTCTTCCTTGGTTTCGGAGGAGGATTCCCCGGGAAATAGACCCTTCAGGCCCGGTACTTTGGGAAGCAGCCCCTTGATTCCTTCCTGGATCAAGGCCTCCATGTCCGGAGCAAATTTCGGGGATGAAAAGGTTCCGGTGACCAATACCGGAACGGACACACCGGAGCGATCCCTCGTATCCCCTTGGCCTTTGAGGGTGGATACGAATTTCGGATCGATTCGAAAATTCAGGGTCTCGGTATTTAAATCCGCCTTGCCCTTGGCATTGACTCGAATAATAGGGGACACCAGCCGGGTTTCTTGGGTTTGAACCACGCCGTTGGTAATGTCAAAGGGGCAGACGAGCTCGGAGAAATCCGTTCGGCCGCTGGAGGCTTGCCCACCTCCTGCACCAAAGGCGGTTTTGACGTTCTGAACCATGGCGGTTAAATCCACGCCTTTGATGGCCCCGTCTTTAAAAGCCAGGTCCCCTTTACCATTCAGGCTGCGTTTGATGGCAGCCCCGTTCTCTCCGCTCATGCGAAGATTCATGGTGGCATTGACGGCGCCCTCGATAAAATCCTTGTTCATAAAATCCTTGAGAAAAGGATTGGATTGAATATTGTTCCCGGTAAGATTCAGGCTGATGGCCGGGGTATCGGTTTTAAAATTGGCCTGGCCATCGGCTTCGACTTTTCCTTCATACATCTCAAGAGCAACGGGGTTTAACAGAAAAACCCCCTTGCTGCCCGTGATGCCGGTTGTAAAGTTTTTGATCCTCAGGTGATTGGCCTTCAATTCGCCTGCGGAAAATTTCAGGTCCAACACCAGGGAGCGAAGGGGCTTGTAATCCGTCTTTTTAGTGGAGGATGAATCGGGTGGCGGTGAAGGCTCGGAAGCCCCTGGCTTGGTTTCTTTTTTGGGCAGATAGCGGTCCATGTCCAGGGCATCCAGATGGGCCTGGACAGAAACATCCGGCTTGTTAAAATCCGTCACATCCGCTTTGAATTCCATTGTGGAGTCATCCATTTTCAGAATGCCGTTGGAAAGGTTGACGGTGGACGCATTCCCTTTGACGTTGGCGCTGAAACTAATGGTTTCAAGAACCGCCGGATCAGAGGGCTTGAAAGCATCCAATTGTCCCAGTGCGGACAGCACTTTTTTAGGCGAAAAATTTTCCGTTTGAATGGTAAGATCAAAACTCGGCGTGTCCGTGGGGTTGGATATTTTTCCTTGAATACGGGTTGTTACCTGGTTCAGGGCGGAAATGGACAGATCCAGGGGCATATCGGTTTTTCCCACGGGATTCCCCACGGGCCCGAATTGCCCTTTTACGGCCACGGGAAGTTTGTCGAGGGTGGCGGAAAAGTTAAGTTTTATGGGTTTATCAAGGGCCACATCGTTTAACTGCAAGGTGATGTCCGTGATCTCTTGCCGGGTGTTTTGGCCCTCGTCAATCAGGATCAAGGACCCGTGGGTGATGGAAAATTCACCGACTTCCAGGGATTTTATGAGCAGGCCTCCGGAAGCTTTCGTATCCTCAGAGGTTTTCCCGGCATCTTCAGGCGTCCCGTTTTGGGGGACCAACCCGTCTAAATTGGTTCGGCCGCTTTTCTGCCGGATGAGCAGTAATCGGGGCGTATCCATCACAAACTTTTTGATCTGAATATTCCGGGAGATCAGGGGCAGGAGTTTCACCCGGGCTTCAAATTCCTTGATCTGGATAAAATCCTTTTCTTTAAACCCTTCGGGGTTGCCAAGATATAAATCCTTAAAGGAGAATCCTGCCCAAGGGAAAAGTGAAAGGGTGAGCTCCCCTTTAATGGAAAACGTTCGTCCGATGGAGGCGGAAATTTTTTCTTCAATGGGGGTTTTGTATTTTCCCATATCCACAAAAAACGGAATCAGGATCAAGGCAAGGATGATGAAAAGAACCAGCCCTCCGGCAATGATGAAGATCCTTTTGATCAGATTTTTCATGTATACTCCTCCTGTAAAACCGTACGGGTTTTGTTTCGGGCTTGCCTGAAAATAAAGAAGGCTTGATCCAAGGGGGTTCCTCAAGCCGGGGTTGGTTGAAAATATCAATTCACCCCGGGGATGTCAAAGTTTTTATTGCCCGCATCCGTTTAATGAATTAGCGAATTGATAAAAAGAACAAGGACTTTCATGAATGAGGCCATGGGATCCATTAATTTGCCTTGACTTTGCAGGCGGTCGGAACTAATTTTCTATTCAAAAACGGTTGTTTACAAAAGATTAACGGATCATGTTCACAAGGAATGTTTCAATGGTGCCGGTGGTTTCAATTGTTGGAAAATCCAGGTCGGGAAAAACGACCCTCATGGAAAAGATCATTCCCGAGCTGAAGAAAAGGGGATACCGGGTTGGCGTGATCAAGCACGCAGGCCATGGATTTGATGTGGATCAAAAGGGAAAAGACAGTTGGCGGCACGGCAACGCCGGGGCGGATACGGTGGCCGTTGCCGGTGCTGAAAACCTGGCCCTGATGAAGAAAGGCCCCATTCCCGGATTGGACAGTCTTTTGCCCTATTTTGAAGATGTGGATCTGGTGATCACTGAAGGGTATAAGCACGAATCCAAACCCAAGATTGAAGTGTTCAGATCCGCAGCCCATGAAAAGCCTCTTTGCCTAGGCCAGGGGGATCTGATTGCTTGGGTTTCGGATGTGGCTCCCGAAACCCGGGTGCCCCGGTTCGGCCTGGAGGATATTCAGGAAATCGTTGATTTTATAGAACAGACTTTTTTAACCCCTGGCCATTCTCGAAAGGAAAAACCATGACGCTTCAGGAACAGATCAAACAGGATTTAAGCCTTGCCATCAAGGCCCAAAATACCGAGAAAAAAGATGCCCTTCGCGTGGCCATGGGGGAGTTCGGGCGCATGGATAAAAAAGCACTCTCCGATGACGAAGTGGTGAAGGTTATGATCAAATTGATCAAATCCGAAAAAGAGTTGCTGGAAAAAAGCGGCAAACCTCTTGAGTCCCCTTTTATTCAGGTCATTGAGGCATACCTGCCAAAACCGGCCACCGAGGAAGAAGTCATGGCCTGGATTGGAGAGAATGTAAATTTGTCTGAATATAAAAACAAGATGCAGGCCATGAGTGTTATCATAAAGCATTTCGGAGCCCGGGTGGAGGGCAATGCCGTCAAGGCCATTCTTCAGAAAATTCCATGATGCTCCGGGACGGCAGGGTGGAGATTCATGGGCTTCCCTCCACCGGAGAATATTTCTCAAAAGCCAAATCACTGCATCCTGTTTTTCATCCCCTGTACCCCGGAAGCTGTCCCGAAAGATATGGCCCACTCAGCCATTGGTTGTTTGAGCAATCACCTGATCAAGAATATCCAACCCTTCCTCCAGCTCCTGCTGTTTAATATTCAGCGCCGGAAAAATCCGGATTCCTGACTGGGATGAGGTATTGGATCACTGCATGGGCAACCGCGCAACCCAGAGGATTCCCGCAATAGGTGCCGCCATGATCTCCGATTTCGATCTACTCTGCCACCCATTTTGATACCGCAAACGCCCCGAACGGAAAGCCCCCCGCAATGCCTTTGGCCATGGTCAGAAAATCCGCTTTCACGTCCAGTGATCCTGTCACAAACATGGGGCCCGTCCGGCAAAAACCGGTTTGAATTTCATCAACAATCAGAAGACTCCCGTTATGATGGCAAATCCTTTCCACTTGTTTCAGAATAAAAGCATCATATGAGTCAAGATTTTTTCGATGGGACAAACCCGTTTGATTTGCTCAGTTGCTCGGCTTTCAAGGTCGACTGTATTTTTATTCCGAGCTTTAAAAATTTTGCTGCCTAAAAGCCGACTGGATGGCGCACCGGGAATAAATCCAATTGCCTTCAATAGAACCGACCAACGTCCAGGTTATGCACCATAACCCAAGCACCTCAATACGATTCCATCCAACGAGCAAGCAAGGATCATCCTGCTCCGAGGAAATTATTGAACAAGGAAAGCATCATAAGGGTTATCCTTCGAACTCGGACCGACTGATCCCCGACTGACGAATGATGGATTGGAGAGTGCCGATGTGCAGTTCAGAATGGTTCGGAACCGGCACGGTAATGGTGGAATTGGAAAGTGGCTTCTGCATCACGATATGGCTGCCCCGCCGACGAACTTCAAGGAAACCGTGGCGAGCAAGGATGGCGCAGACCTCTTTCCCTGATAATATCCTGAGTTTAACCAACCGCAACCTCAAGCCTGGTCACATAGATTTCTTCGTGCAGACGTTCGGCAGCCTCTGAAGGGGATGCTGTCTCAAAGAACAGTTCAAGGGCTTCCTGTAGATTGCTTCGCGCTTCTTCGATGGTATCGCCCTGGCTGCTGATATCCAGTTCTGGGCAAAAGGAAACATATCCGGTTCCCTCTCGCTCTATGATGGCTGTAAGCTGTTTATTCATAGCATTTTCAATCTCCCGAGGCGGTGCTTTCCAGAAATCCGTTTTAAGGGGGTTGGATTGTCTTTCAATTTGGAGGATAATGGATAGATCGTGATTGAGCAAGCAGTTTCTATGGTAAACCGCCTATTAAAGTGGAAAAATTTTCGCAATGAGCGAGAAAAGTCTCTCCGGATCTTTTTCAAGATACCGTTCCGTTGTTTGAAGATCCGTGTGGCCCAGGGCACGGGCCGTCAACAGAAGATCTCCATGACTTGTTTTATAAAGCAATGTTGCATATCCAGCCCGGAAGGAATGGAGGGTCAGGTTCTGCCGGATATCCGACAAGCGCTTCCATTTTTCAAATCTATCCCGAACCTGTTTTTCTGATAACCCTTTCCCTGGATGCCTTCCCTGAAAAATGGGCATGATGGTTCCGGTTCCCACCGGAAGTTTCCTGTCCATATAATTTTCCAGAAGCTTGCTAAGACACAAGGGAATCGGGTGATGCCGGCTTTTTCCCCTTTTTGGATTTTCAATAAACAACGTCCGTGATTTTGTGTCCAAGGGCCGGGAGTAAATGGTGTCAGATCTTGTTTATTGATTAAACAGTGGTTTAATCAATAAACAAGATCTGACACCGAATTCACTCCAGACCAGTGGTTTAATCAATAAACAAGATCTGACACCGAATTCAGTGGTTTAATCAATAAACAAGATCTGACACCGAATTCACTCGCCATCGGCCTGTTAAAACGCCACCGGACAAGTCACGGCTTGCTCATCGCGGATGCCATCATTGCGGCCACTGCAACGACATTGGGCTGTGAATTCATATCAAAAAATCAGAAGGATTTTCGATACATAAAAGAATTGAAACTCCTCCCCTACCCAAAAGCCAACACATAATAGAGCATACCATCGGGATCACGAGAAAGTAAATGGTGCAAAGTTCCTGGAAGGTGTTTGAGAAGGAATCTCAGAGATTGGCGTCAACCCTTAATTTCAGGTCTTTCCAAGACAGAATTTTTTGATCGGCTGTAACCAATGTTGATTCAAATTTCAGCGCTGTAGAAACAATCAAGCGGTCTGCGGGATCGCCGTGAAAATTTTGTAGTCCACCGGCGCAAATGGCAATGGAACCGTCCACAGGGATTTCTTGAATACCGCTTTGTATCAATTCTCCACGCCAAACGTCCAAAGGCAATTGAATTTCAAGCCCTTGCTTTTGGACAAGCATGGAGATTTCCCAAAAGCTGATAGCGGATACCGCAATGACGCCCCCTTCAAATTCTTTATTGATTTGCTGCAACGCATTCTTGCCCAAGCGGGGGCTGCCTTCATCCAACCAGATCAAAACATGTGTATCCAGAAGAATCATTGTTCAGCTTCCCATTTGACGTCCGTTGGATCAATCAAGTCATCGTAAGCTTTTATCATGCCTTCGTGCAGCCCGAACAAACTGCGGGGTTTAATTTTGTATGGAACGAGTTTTGAAACTGGCTTCCCGTTTTTCAAAATGACAATCTCTTCACCGGTCTGGTTGACCTCGTCCATCAATTTCAGGCATTTCGCCTTAAATACAGATGCTTTAATGGTTTGCACGGCTACCTCCAATATTTTAGCCTTAACTATAGTCATCTCCATGGTCATATACAAGAATAAAAAGAGCCTGTGCGAATTTATTCGTTGTCTGCACCATCCTTGCCCGCCCGCGTTCCGCAGATTAAGTTGAAAACTGGGAGTGCGAGCAGATATTTTTTTTCAGTCCCCTGATTGTTCCGGATGATGCTGTGCATTCTGCAGTATTCAAAGGGAGCCTGCAGACACCCCCTGGCTTGTTGCTGGTTTTCTGGATTCCAACAAATCTCCCCTGACGCCGATGGTGATTTCATCCAGGGGAATATTCTTTCCCGATTCGGCCATGGCTTTTTTCACAATCATGGGAAGACCGGAACAGCAGGGCACTTCCATGAACACGGTGGTGACGCTTTTTATGGGGACTGTTTTGAAAATCGCCGTAAACTTCTGGACATAGGCATCGGTCTCATCAGATTTGGGGCAGCCCATCATCACCACGCGGCCCTTGAGCAATTCCTGGTGAAGTCCGGCAAAGGCCACAGCTGCGCAGTCCGCAAGCACCAGAAGATCCGCGTTTTCCAAAAATTTGGCATTGGGTGGTACCAGCCGGATCTGGATGGGCCAGTGGCTTAGGGCGGACTGGCCCGAAGTTTCCATCCGGGCGGGGGCATTGGCTTTTTGGCAGGGCGTTTGCTCCATGGCGAAGTCCCGAATCGTGGTGGAAGGACATCCGCAGGCAAGGCTTGGCCCCTGTGGGTCTTTTTCCCCGTGCTTTTCAGAAAGCAGTTCCTCCACAGCCGCCTCGTCAAATTCGTCCGCTTCCCGCTCGATGATTTTAAGCGCATCCGTGGGGCATTCTCCCAGACAGGCCCCAAGGCCGTCGCAGAATTTATCCGATATCACTTTGGCCTTTCCATCCACGATTTGAAGGGCCCCTTCCGCGCAGGATAGGATGCATTGGCCACAGCCGTCACAGCGATCCTCATCGATCTGAATGATTTTTCTCAGTACTTTCATTATATTCTCCTTTCCGGACTGATTTCCGGATGATTGTTTATCTGGCCAGGAACACTTTTTCCGCCTCTGCTTTTCCACCGGGGGTCAAAAAAGCCGTTTGAATGAGTTTTTCAATTTGCTCCGGGTCCTTCCCGGACTCTTTCTTGTTATCCTCCAAATTGGCAATGAGGTCCGCATCATAAACCACTTTGAAATTCAAGGTTTCAACTTCTCTTGGATGATGGTGATGGCCGATGATGTCGCACACCTCGTCCATGAGTGCCTCCGGCGTTCCCAGTTTTTCCAGAATGGACCGGGCCACCGGGGGACCTTCAATCTCCTGGTATTTGGCGGCTGAACTGTTGTATTTGCGTTCCGATTCGGGAATGCCGATGTCGTGAAGGTAGGCTGCAATGAGCACCACAGCCAGATTCGCTTCTTCGGCTTTGGCAATCCGCTCGGCATGGCGGGCCACCCGGGTGGCATGGCCGATCCGCTTGAAATCCTGCTTGAAATAGCGTTTCATTTCAATGGCCACCCGGTCCTTGATGAGATCCTGCTTCTGGGCCATCAACTCCGGAGGCAAATTGCCCACGCAC
>VMSV01000067.1 GCA_013791935.1 Desulfobacteraceae bacterium
CCTGAATCCGGGGTTTTGCCATGTGGTGCTGACTTACCCGGAGACTGGGCCTTATATGCTGTTTCTGTTCGTCGGCTCATAGTTTTGCACTCGGGGTTGGACGCTCCCCAGGGGGTCGCTCTTACCTTCGGCAAGCCTTGCGCTTCGCTCAGCCTTCAGACCTTTCCTCACGGAAACGCCCTTGCCGTCGGCTAATGTTTGTGTCAATGTCTTTCGACATCGACAGGATTCACACATAGGGGACTTACACCCCATAAATTCACGCCCATGCCGGGCGTACACCACTGCTTTGAGAGGGACTTTTGCTACGCTGCCGCTTCGCAAAAGCCCCTCAAGCATACGTTCTATATTCTTTCCAATTGACATGATATGCATAATGTGAGATATTTATGCATACAGATAAAGGAGGCTTGACTATGAGAACAACCCTTGATTTGCCTGACGATTTATTGAGTGAAGCAATGAAGGCGGCACATGTAAATACCAAAACAAAAGTCATCATTACAGCGTTAGAGGAATTGATCCGGAAATCAAAAATTTCTGAGTTAAAACGATACAAAGGAAAAATCGATTTAGACATTGACTTGGATACTATTCGAGGACGCCAATGTCGGTATTAGTTGATACCTCAATATGGGTAGAGTACTTAAGATCTGGAAATTTTTCTGAAAAGCTTGATTTTTTTATAGATGAAAATCTTATCGTGACAAACGACCTTATCCTGGCTGAGCTTGTACCGTTTCTAAAGGTTCGCAACCAAAAAAAGTTAATTTCCTTATTACGAAATATCAGGCGGTTGGATCTATTTATCGATTGGAATCAAATTATTGATTATCAATACAAATGCTTGAAAAATGGAATTAACGGTGTTGGCATTCCAGATCTAATTATAGCCCAAAATGCGATACAAAATGAATGCGAACTTTTTTCTCAGGACAATCATTTTTTTTTAATGAGGGACATCTTAAACTTCAACATACAGCGATAAGAAATGTGCCGAACCTCACCATTCACTGGATTTGCAGGAGCGGGCCGCCTTGGTTTTGGCCTTATTTGGTAGAAGGGAGATTGGTGTCACATCTTGTATAGTGAATAGTTTATCAGGAGGTCGACTTGTTCACAATTTAAAATGTGACACCTATTATGTTCAGGCACTTCGAGGGTATCTCGGAACTGAAAGTCCTGACGGAAAGATAGTGTCATGAAAGGCCAATGCATATCAAGTCAGACAGGTGCTTATGGCTATCGAGAAATCGGGGGCCCTCCATGGTTTTAAAAAATGATCGATACACCTATCGCGCAACCTGGTCTGAAGAGAACCAAGAATACGTAGGATTATGCGCGGAGTTTCCGAGTTTGAGCTGGCTGGCGCCTTCTCCGGAAACCGCCTTGAAGGGAATCCGGGAATTGGTTTCCGAAGAGCCTTGCGACATGGAGAAAATGGAATGACACGACGATTATTATTCCTGCCCGGTGCCGGTGCGGACCCGGATTTTTGGAAACCCTTGGGGAATTTACTACCGGACACCTGGGAGAAGATCTATTTCGGATGGCCTGGCCTGGGAAATCAGAAGCGTGATCCGGCCATAAACTGCCTGGATGATCTTGTGACCCTGGTGGAGGAGTCCTTGTGCTATTCGCCTGTGGATCTGTTGGCCCAATCCATGGGGGGAAGTGTTGCCGTTCGGCTCTTGCTGAAACACCCGGAAAAGATCCGGCGGGTGGTTTTTACGGCCACAGGAGCAGGTCTTCCCATGGCTGATTATGGCGGAGCGGATTGGAAAACCGAGTATCAAAAAAAATATCCCGAGGCTTCCCTGTGGTTTGTGAATGAAAACCGGGATTTCACCCCTGAAATCCCCAAAATTTCCCAACCAATTCTGATTTTTTGCGGAGATGCGGATGACATTTGTCCCTTGGCTGTTGGGAAGCGACTTGTTGCGCTTTATCCCAATGCAAACCTTGAAATCGTCCCCGGGGGGGATCATATCTTCGCCCACGACCGGCCGCAGAAAATCGTTGAAGCCATTAGGAGTCACCTCAGATAGATCATAAAAAAGGAACAGAGCCAATTGGTTGATTAAGGAGTTTTGGGCAGGCCCCTGGGATGGATAACCTTCAAAGTCTGAGCCGAAGATGCCTCTCTCTATGATAAAAAATACCGAGGCCTGCTTTAGAGAAGTAAAGCAGGCCCCTTGCATTTTAAAAAGGTCACACCCTGATTCACTTCTTTTGCAGGTGCTTGATTAAACCTCCGGACTGAAGGACTTCCATCAGAAACGTTGGAACAGGTTCGGCTTTCATTTTTTGTCGGGTGGTTACATTGACGATGTTTCCGGTGGAAAATTCAATCTCCAGAAGGTCATCCGGGTTGACGTTTTGGGTAATCCCCGGACAGATCACGATGGGAAAGGCATAAAAAATGGCCATGCGATACCATAAGGGATAAAAAGATTCCGCAACCAGGGCAGCCACACCGACCTTTTTCAACGAAACAATGCCCTGCTGGTGGGGATGTCCGTATCCGAAATTTTTCCCTGCAATCATGACATCCCCGGGTTGAACACGCTTTGCAAATTCCGGATCAAAATCCCGCAAACATACCTCACCCAGAACCTCAGCATTGCTCTCTGCAATATATTTTGAACCAACAATGAGATCGGCATTGAAATTGTCACCAAACTTCCAGACTGTTTTTCCTTGAATTTTTTCTTCCATGGTTAAACCTCTCCTTATAGGGAACGCGGATCCGTAATTTTGCCACAAACAGCCGAAGCTGTGACCACGGCCGGATTTGCCATGTAAATATCGGCTTCCGTTGAACCCAATCGTCCGGGGACATTCATGGTGCCGGTGGAAATACAGACTTCGCCGGGAAGCATCTGGGCCAAACCTCCATAGCATGTACCGCAAGACGGCGGTCCCACCAGGGCGCCGGCCTTGACAAATATTTCAATCAATCCTTCCCGGCTGGCATCCGCCATGATGGCTGGCGTGATGGGCGTGATCATAAATCGGACACCCGGCGCCACGGGATGATCTTTTAAAATGGCTGCTGCGATTCGAAGGTCTTCCATGCGGCCGCCGGCACAGGTGCCGATAATGGCCTGGTCTATTTTGGTTCCCGCAACCTCCTGGACGGTTTTGATGTAAAAGACATCAGGGGGGGTGACCACCATGGGTTCAAGGGTTGAAAGGTCATAATCCAGTACTTCCGAATAGGATGCATCCTCATCGCCAAGCACTTCCTGCCAGGGTTCTTTGGTTTTACCCGAAAGATAGGCTCGGGTTATTTCATCCGGCGGAATAATCGCCGTTTCTGCAGATAAATACTGAACGGAATTGCAAAGCACCATCCGGCTTTCCATGCTCATGCCGGCCAGTCCCGGACCGCTAAATTCAATCACTTTCCCCTGGGCTCCATCCGGGCCGATATCCGCCACAATTTTTTCAAAAAGATCCCGACTGGTCACATGCCGTCCAAAAGACCCGTGAATATTGATCCGGATGGTCTCCGGGACTTTGATCCAGGCCTTTCCGGTGAGAAAAATACTGATCACATCGGAACCGATGCCAAGGCAGTAGGCTCCGAAAGCCCCGAGCGTACTCACATGGGGGTCTGCGTGGGCCACAAAGGTTCCCGGCAGAATCAATCCTTCTTCTGCATAGAGTTGAAAGCCGATTCCGGTTTTCCCCACGTCGTAAAATTTCTTAATCCCGAATTTCTTAACCGTTGACCGGAAGTTCCGGTGCAGTTTTGCGATCTGCTCGTTGGGAGGCGAAAAATAATGGTCGATATTCAAAGCCACCCGGTCCGGGTCGATGTTGATGTTTTTCATCAACCCGTCAAATCCCGGCCAATCATAAAGCATGACAAGGTCAGGCTCCACATGGACAATCTCTCCGGGCGTCACTTGGTCTCTGCCACATTTTGCGGCAATAATTTTTTGAGAAATGGTCAAGCTCACGAATGATATCCTTTCCCGATTATTTAGATAGGGTAAACGGAAATTTATTGTCTACGTCCAAACTCTGCCGAAGGCCGATAAAATTAAAAAACGAGCGATAATCCAAGGCTTTAATCCGGTCCGCCGTTTCATGGACCGTCCCTTTGGTCCTGAGCTCGGCAGCCATATCCATCATGGCTTTGGTGGCCGCGAAGAGAAGTTCCACCGGGTAGGCCACCAATCCCCGGACACCCATCTCTTCCATCTCTTTGGGTGTAATTCCCACCATGGGTGAAAGGTAGACCCACAAGGGGGCCTTGATTTCCTTGGCCACGCGCTCAAATTCCTCCCGGGTCTGGGGAAGCGGTGTAACCATGTCAGCCCCGGCTTCGGCATAGGCATTGCAGCGGTCGATCTGCTCTTCCATGGAAACAATGTCCGCATCGGTTCTGGCTGCGATGATGAAATCCGGATCATTCCTGGCATCCAGGGCGCATTTGATTTTTGAAACCATGGTTTCTTTGGACACGATTTTTTTGAATTTTTTCAGAGATCCGCAAAACACCGGATGAACCTGATCTTCAATAAAAATACCGGCCACGCCAGCCCGTTCAAACTCCCGAACCGTTCGTTGAAGATTTCCGGCTCCTCCGTACCCGGCTTCAGCATCGGCCAGACAGGGAACGTTTACTGCCCCTGCAATATTCCGGGCCTGGTTCACCACCTCACTCATGGTCAGCATCCCGGAATCCGGGGCCCCCAAAAGGCTGGCTTCCAGACCAAAACCCGAGATGAAAACCGTCTCAAACCCTGCCTGCTCTATGATTTTTGCACTGAGCGCATCATGGGCGCCGGCGGTGACCAACAGCTTGTTTTCCTGGAATAGTTTTCTCAACATCTTTGTTTTACTCATATTCCCTCCTGGGTTCTCCGGGCCGACCGGGACCGGCTAACAAAGCCGGTCTCCAAATGACGGCTCAATATTAAAAATGGCTGAATCGTCAGCCTGATCGTCCAACCCGGCCAGATACCGGGCCAGCTTTTTCTTGTCATCAAAATCATATTCGGCGTTGAGGGCGATGGTTTCCATAATCGGAGATCCGCCACCGTGAACGCCTGCAATTTTATACCATGACGCCATGGGTGAAGTTCCAATGTCTTCCACAAATTTCCAGATCTTCAAAGATTCTTCAGCAGAAAAACCGGGATTTCGCACAATAAATTTTGCAAGATGGTCCATGTTCTCCCCTGCTTTGAAATCTTCGTGAAAGGGAAGGGTTGCGGCAATGCCGCCGGCAATCTCGGTCAAAAGGTTGTATTCGTGATAGATGAGTTCTCCTGTGAGATGACGTCCCACATTGGCGTAGATGGAATTGGGGAAGAACACGCCGCTGGAAGTCTTTTCGCCGAACAATGCCGCTGACACTCCGGCCGCATAGGCCAGGGAAGAAGCAATGGCAAATTCCGCCAGTTTTTCCCTCACATGGGATACGCGATGCACATTATTGGCTTCGGCGGCCAGAATGGACGCTCCGCAAAGAATATCGGATAAGGCGGGTTTGCACCCGCAATAACTGTGCCGATGACTGTTGGCGAACAGCATGGCCATGCGCCGCCCGAAACGCCACTCGCCACACATGAAAACCCGGTCTTCAGGAATGAACACGTTTTCAAACACGATGACGGAATCGGACACCCCGTGGCGGCAGAAGGGGGATGCTTCCGGATCATCCTTATCCCTGAGCCACACCGGACGGGTAATAATTTTAACGCCTTCGGCATCGGCAGGAACGGCAAAAGCCACCGCAAAGTCCCTGTCCTCTTCCATCAGGGCTCTTGTGGGAAGTACAAATATTTCATCCGCATACGCCGCCTGGGTAATGGACATTTTATAGCCGGAAACCACAATGCCGTCCGGTCGTTTTTCAACCACATGGACGTAGGCATCGGGATTGGCCTGCTCGTGGGGCCGTTTCAACCGATCGCCCTTGCTGTCGGTCTGTGCGCAACAGCCGTCCAGATCATTGGCCTGATACCATTTCAGATAATTCAAAAACCGCTGATGATAGTCAATTCCTACGCTGTCCTCCATTTCCTTGGTACATACGGCAAGGGCAATAATCGCGTCTTGTCCCATGCATCGTTGAATACAGCCGCCGGCCCGACGCGCGCCGATGCGGATCATTTTTTGCTTCTGCATCAAATCATAGGGATTTTGCGGAAGATGATTCCAGCGGTTGATTTCCTCGCCGGTGAGATGGGAGGTGGTGGAAATCAAACCGCTGAATTTCGGATCACCCGCCAAATCATATGTAATATCCAAAACATTGATACCCGGACGAAGTCTGGCATCATCCCTGCCCACCGGGAGGCCGCCGATGAAGATATTGGGTTTTAAGTTGAATAAACGGTCATGATACTCCTGCTTGGTTTTAATCATTGATTTCTCCATAATTTTGATGGATTGCACCGGTAACGTGAATGACTTCGCCGGTAATATAGTCCGAGGCCTCTGCGGAAAGAAAACCCACCGTATCCGCCAGGTCATCAATTTTCCCCAACCGTTTTAAGGAGATCTTTTCCAGAATCCGGGGAGTTAATTTGCTTTCGATGGGGGATGGGCGAGGGGTTTTGAGAAAACCGGGAATGACGCAATTTACTTTTTTCCCGTAGGGACCGGATTTTCGGCTGAGTTCCCGGGTCAGGGCGATGGCTCCGGCCAGAGCGGTTTCAAAACGAATGGGATTCAAATACCGGTCCCAGCGCCAGGGGGCCACATAAATCATTCGATCCGGCTGACGGACGGAGGCATTTTTTAAGAAATATTGCGCCAGGTCCTGGGCTGCCCGCAGCTGCTCCTCAAATCGCCTTCCGGCATCGAAAACATCCTGTTCGGATGGGGGATATTCCGTGTTTCCCTGGCCAAGATCATGAACATACACATCGATTGCCCCGTATTCAGCGGCGATGCTTTCATACGCCTCAGGGGTTAACGGGCCGTATTCTTCCGAGGAGAAAAAGCGGATTTTGGGATCATCTATAAAGGAAACGGGATATTCCCTGGAAGTCAGAATATTTTTCGTAAAAACGGCCAACCGGGCATTCCCGGCAACAAGCCTGCTGATGATGGCAGACGCCGGTATGGTTCCACCATTTGCAATGAAGATGGTTTTTCCATCCAGGTCATGTTTTTCTTTTCTTCCCGGAGATTCCATGCGCTCATTTTTTGGGGTCAACCCGTTTAAGACCATGTCCAGGATTTCATTGGCCGCGTCTGAAGCCGTCACATGACCCCGCAAATCCCATCTTTTGAGAACCCACGCATCTATCATGCCTTTAATCAGGTTGGCATTGAGCCGAACAATGCACGGTTTGATCAATCCCCGGGCGATACACTCTTCCAAAACCAGTTCAAACCGTTGCAGATGTTCCCGTTCCGCACTTAGAAGCTTGTAGAGATATTCATTCTTCAGGATGTGACTGTAGTAATACAATATGAGGATGGCGTCCGCGGTTTTGTCCATGATGGAAAATTCAAAACGCACCATGCGCCGGAGCTTTTCAATGGGATCGGCAATTTGTGCCGTGACCTGTTCAAGGCCGTCTAAAAGCAGCCCGTACACATATTCATGGATGAGGTAGATGATGTCTTCTTTACCACCGACATAATCATAAATATTTCCGTAGCTTAGTTTTGCATTTGCAGCCAGATCCTTCAGGGTGGCCTTGTGGAATCCTTTTTGGGAAAAAAGTTTGATGGCCGCAAGAACGATCTGCTCCCTGCGCTTTTCAACGAGTTCCTGGTTTTTGACGGTTGTGGATATTTGGGTCACGGACATCATCTCCAGAAAAAACCGATTGTTTAATCAGAATCTGATTGACTAATCACTTTATTAAATGAGACTTGGTTTGCTGTCAATAAAAAAAGATAACCATCTATACATAGACCCGAGCCCAACCCGGGCGACATGTAGAAACTTGACTTCAAAAGTTTTATGTCTCATAACGGTTTTTATTTATTCAACCATCGAATTACCTGTAAGTTTACCCTGAATCCCTAAAAGGAGAAATTACCATGAGTGGAAGAATGGAAGGCAAAATCACCGTCATTACCGGCGGGACAAGCGGCATTGGCGAGGTCACGGCCGAGGTCTTCGTGGCCGAAGGCGCAAAGGTGGTTCTGGCCGGCCGGTCCAAGGACAAAGGTGAATCCATTGCCAGACGATTGGGCGACAATGCCGTGTTTCGAGCAACCGATGTCATGAATGAACAGGAGATAAAAAGTTTGATCGACTTTACGGTGGATCGATTCGGCCGGCTGGATTGCATGTTCAACAATGCCGGAGGTCCTTCGAGAGGCACCCTGGAAACGGTGACAAAAGATGATTTCGACTACAGCATGCACCTTTTGTTGGGAAGTGTCATTTTCGGTATGAAATATGCGGCTCCGGTGATGAAACAACAAAAGTCCGGCTGCATTCTCAACACCTCCAGCATTGCCGCCATTCGATCCAACCAGGGAGGATATCTTTACTGCGCGGCCAAAGCCGCGGTAACCCATATCACCAAAATTGCAGGCGTCGAGTTGGGTCCTTTTGGAATACGGGTGAATTCCATATCCCCGGGAGCCGTGGCCACCCCGATTTTTTGGGCGGGTTCTCCCAAAGCCAAAAACTTGTCCTCCGAGGAGGCAGCCCAGAAACTGGATAAACTCACCCAAAACTTGGCCCATGCCACAGCGCTGAAACAGGCGGGCCTTCCCCGGGATGTTGCCATGGCAGCCCTCTATCTGGCCAGCGATGAGGGCAGCTATATGACCTGTCAGGATATCGTTGTGGATGGAGGCAGAACTTCTTTATTCCATGAACCGCCGCGGGCATAATGGATGATCTCATCAACCTCATTTGGGCAGACACATGGGTCTGCCCCTACACCCGACCTATCCACCGTAGGGGCGGATTCATGTGTCCGCCCCTATGGATTATTTTGGATTTTGCCTATCATCCCGGCTGTTGTTCTTGAAAATTCCACCTTGAATTGGTCACTTTCCTTATTGGTGAATTCCGAAAAGTTTACGATCTTAAAATCCCTCATGAGATTCAAGCATTCCAAGATGCTGCTTTCCACCAACTCCGTCATCAGGGTGTTTTGCTCCTTTTTATCTTCCATGTTCTTAAGGGAGAAAACCGCATGGTGCAAATCCCCTTCGGAAGCATTCAGGCGTTTGTCCAGGTAATCCGTTATCAGAAGAAAGATCGCCGCAATTTTATCCGCCTTGATCAAGGTCGGGCTGTGAAGATAAGAAGAATTATGATCCACCGGGACTGAATTACTATGAAGACGCATCACTTTCTCAAACCAATTCAACGTATATCTCTGATGTTCATCCTTGCTCCACTTGCCTTTTGTCCACAGATGGGAACGGAGGGTCTGGGTCAGTCCTGAAACGCATTCTTCATGGGAGGGGTAGTCATAGGTTCCCAACAAAGCGCCGGATTGGAAGATGTCCGCCCCGGGCTTTTCCGCGTGGGGGGATATTTCAGCGCACAGAATTCTCCCTTCTCTTCCGGGTCTGACCACAAGGATTTTATAGGAGGGTTTCCCATCCTCAATTCTTTTTATTTCTTCCGCGGATTCCGGCGGTTTTATACTCCCGGCCATGGAAGGCGGAAGAAAAGCCGCTTTCAGGTTCGGGCTTAAATCCGCGGTTTCCAGGATGGCTTTGTAAATCGGAATATCCTTGTCTTCCAGGGGTTGAAGGGGCACCAGCCTGCCGGGGTCCAGATATGGATCAAAAAGATCCATCATGGCTTCAAGACCCGCTTGCCAGTGGGCGCTTCTAGGGTCTTTGCCGCTTGCTATCCATTGTCTCACTTTTTCAGAAATTGAGTCCATTTAGATATCCTTTGTTCACACCAAATCATTTTAAAGAGTTCTGTTCTGTCTCATCTTTCGGGTCATGAACCCGGAAGATGAGAATGGCCAGAACCACGAAAATTCCAATGAGTGTAGCGCCCAATGGTGCTCGGAACCCCCATCGGGCATACAGCAAACCACCTATCCAGGACGCGGGAAAGGCAATGATTCCGCGAAACATGTTCAACCTGCCGAAGGATTCCGTGCGTTCGGAGGCCTTCACTGCCCTGGCCAGATAGGCGTTCACACCAGGCACCCATATGGCGGCAAGGATCGCCATGGGAACCTGCAGGGCCACCATGACCGGGAATGTGGGATGGAGCATGGTGATCGCCATAATCGGAGCCCCCAGGCCCTCTGAAATCACCAGCAATTTCTTGGCGGAATAGCGGTCCAGGATACGACCCACAGGCAATTGAACCACCGCCCAGGTCAGGGACATGACGCTGGCCATGATCCCCAGTTGAACCACGGTAAAATTTTGCCCGTCTTTCAGCAATCCGTTGATCAATCCCCACCCCATGCCCCAAAAAAAGGCATCTGCCGCGTTGGCGATAAAAAACCATTCCAATCCCTTTTGGGGAATAAAAGACCGTAGAAAGGCCCGGCCCATCTCAGACGGATGCACCTCGTTCCAAAGATGCCGTCTTTCATACAAGTATCGCCAGACCAGAACCAGGGCCAGAACTTCGATGGCCATCAAGATCACAAAAACAACCGCATACCCCCATCGTTCCGCCAGCCATCCGCCGGCAGAAGGCGCGATGATGCCTGGAACGATCCAGGCAAACATCATCAAACTGAACATTCTACCTTGCTGATCGCTTTTGGCCGACTCCGCGGTCATGGAAGAAAGGGCCGGACGGGACAAGGAGGAAAGTCCGAAAAACACAATGCCCATGAGCAACCAGGACCAACGCATGGAGAGACTGGCCAGCATGAAGAAACCGTAGGCGGCAATCATCACGAAACTGGCCGCCAGGATAAACGGCTTGCAACCCACCCGGTCCGCCAACCAGCCGCCAAGGGACTGTGCAAGGGTCGTGAAGAGGCCGTTCATACCCCCGAGGCTGGTCAGCAACCCCACGGTAGGCATGGAGGCGCCAAGTGAAAGGGCAAAGGGCTGCCAGATCACATTGTAGATGGTTGAATGGGCGCCCCGGAGAAAAGACGACGTGGCCAGAACAAATAGATTTTTCCGCCTTCGTTCATCGCTCATGTCCTCGGGTTCATTATGCATAAGGATGCTCTCCATTCAGCCTTCGTATCTTCAAGGAGAGGAAAAGTCAATGTTTGCAATAAACAACCCTCCATGCTAATTTTTTATAATTTCAAAGGAGACCCTTTATGAATTTTACAGAAGCGGCAAAAAACCTGATCTGGAACCTGAGGCTGGATTTTGACCCGGTGGGCATTCGATACATTATGGATGAAACGGAAATTCCGACCCTGCCCGTCACCCATAAATCCAAAACCAAACTGACCTTTTGCCAGTTTCTGGCAGGGGCAAGACAAGCCCGTTACGCCTTGTTCATGGAGCCGTCAAAATGCCTGTGCGAAAATGCCCGGCCGGTTTTCGGGTTCCGGGACCTGGAGGAAGCATCGGACACGGAGCAACACCTGAAGTATTTTCAAAGCCCGGAACTTGCCTGGAAGGCCCCGCAACAAAAGGCGAAACTTCCCCCGGGACAATGCAAGGGGGTTTATGTCGCCCCTCTGGAAAATTTCGACAAAGCGGGCCTTGCACCCAGCGTGGTTTTCATCATGGGGGTTCCCTACCAGACTTACCATCTTCTAAATGATTACATGGCGGCCACGGGAAAACCCAACCTTGCTTTCTTTCATACCCCGAACTCCGCTGTATGTTCCGGAAGCGTATGGGCCTTCAACCACCATACGGCCAACATGACCACCATGTGTGCGGGTTCCAAAACCTCTGGAAAAACCGAGATGATCTATATGAATCTTTTTATTCCGGGGGATCAATTCATCCCTGCCATGGAGCAGCAGATGAAACGATGCGAGGAAACCGGAGGCCCTTCTCTTCTGGGCAAAGGCGGCCAGCCCTGGCCCGGCTTGGATGCTTGCAAATCCTGCCCCATGTTCCGGTTCGAGGAGGTTTAGCTTTTCCCGGGAAGGAATTTCTCGTCTTTTTGGTTTGCCGATCCTTGGGAAAGAGATTTCAACAGGATCCGGGCTCCCGCATATTCATAAAAACTATAAATCCTTGTATCCAAGGCCTTCCGGAAATAGCTTTCAGCCCGGTTTTTATCTCCCTCATGCCGGTAACGGCAACCAATGTAATATAGGGCTTCACATTGCTCGAACCTGGTTTTCGCCTTTGAAAGGAGTTGAGTTTCATCGATTCGGCTCAAATGAAAGTCCAGCAATGCCCTTTCCCAATCATTGCCGGTAAAAGCATTTGAAAACCGGGAAAGGATTTCATCCCCATTCGGCTTTTTCCCATTCCCCCACAGGGCGTAATAGTACCACAGTTTGCGATTCAGCTCTTTGAGGCTTTGGTCTTCGGCATAGCGTCCAAACTCGGAACAGGCCTTATCGAACCGGTTTTCCAGATAATCACAATACCCTGATAATCCTTTGGCCTTGGTCAGGGCTGGATCTGTTTTAACGGCTTGAAGATAGGCGGTCCGAGCCTTATCAATATGACCCATGGCAAGATAGGTGTTGCCCAGCTCAAAGGAATTGAACCCCGTGGGTTTGATCCCGATGGCCGTATCCATTTCAAAAGCCTTTAATTCGAACATGCCCAAAACCCCATAATAAAAGCCCAAGGCTTCGTGGATTTCCGGATCTTTTGGATTGAGTTTGACGGCAGCCTTCAACGCCTCAATCCCCTTCTTGGCTGCGGCTTCAAAAACCAGTTCGTTTCGATCCTCGATATAATTGCCATACAATAGGCCAAGCTCCTTTTGAATCACCCCCTCATTGGGGGCAAGCTCGGCTGCAACCCGTGCCTGTTGAAGCGCCAGCTCGTATTTTTTCTGCCGACGATAGATTTTGGATAATTCAAAATGGGCCGGGGCAAATTCCGGGGAATTTTTTATGGCCTCTTCAAGCAATTGGATGGCATGATCATCCGTTATCCGATTTAACTTGCTGTTCATTTTGATGACAGCGATCATAAAGGGCAAAGGAGGGAGATATCCCGGCCCGGCCATGGCCGGTTTCTTTGTAATGGCGTTTTTATAGTAGGTCATACCCAGGGATATTTTGGCTTCATCCCGGAAAACAACGCCTTTTAAACTCATTCCGTATCCCAAGTAATAGCTTGCTTCCGGCAGATCCGGCTGAAGGGTTCTGGCCTTTTCAGCCGCATCAATGGCGGTTTCAAGATTGTTCAATTTATCCATTGGATCCATGAACACCTTGGAAAGATAATCCTTGGAAATGGCCAGGCAAGCATAGACATCCGTGGCCTTTGATTTATCCAGATAGGATTTCACGGCAGGGGTTTGCATGGAACGACACCCCACGGCCCCGATGACCGTTACCATCAAAGCAGCTCTCAATATCATGGTGAAATTTTTCATGCGGGTTCCTTTATGCTTATGGAATAAACCCAAGGCGAGACGCGGTTTCAAATTCTTTTTGCGCTTCTTCCATTTTATAATCATGCCCCAGGGCGATTCCCAGAAAATAATGGCTTTCACCATGATCCGGATTAAGCACCAGGGCTTTGGTTAATAAAACATTGGCTTCTCCGTATTTCCCATTTTTCAGGTATTGTTTTGCCAGGGCCACAAGACTTGAAACATCATCCGGTTTGTCTTTCAAGGAGGTTTCCAAGGCCAACGCAGTATGATCCATTTCCCGCTTCTGGAAGCTCAAGGTCTTCTGACTTTTCTGAAGGATCTCCAGGGTGCTCTCATAAAAATCCGCATATTTCGCCAAGGGTATTTTCGTGGTTTTCAGGGTAAGTTTGCTGGTTGCCCTGAGGGTTCTTCCCTCTTCTTTAAATTGTCTCTCAAATCTCAGGAATTCCGAATCCATGACCTCTGCTTCAGGCAGGTTGATGCTGGCAAAACCACTTTCCGTCATGTCGTAGGTCCATTGGGATTTGATATCATACACGAATCCCATGACATAGTCCGCTTTCCGGTCCACGGGAGGAGTAAGACCCGCCAAGGTCGAATAAAAGGTAATTGAAGCCATGGAACTGAAGGGAAGATTCAGCATTCGGCTATTCGAGGGAATGGCATAGGGAATTCTGCACCGGACGGAGATTTTAAAAGAAGCATTCGGGTCTGAAAAATCGGAAAAGGTCACTTTTTCGATTTCACATGAGGGATACATCTTTTTAAGAAGATCCTGGGCCATTGCTTTTCGTTGATTTTGCTCTAAGGCCTTAAGGGAATTTTTAAAAGTATCCCCCATGGCACCTTTGGCGAGCAGATCCAATTCCATGGAGAGAGTTTCTCCGGATACTTTGATATAAAAATTCACTTCCCCTTCATTGGACTCCGCTCCTGAGGAAGGGGTTTTTTTAAACCCCCCACCCCGGCCATTGATCACAAAGGCTGACCGGCCCTGGCTGTTCCACAGAAGACCTGGAAATTGGATGGTGGCCACCGTGTCCAGCCATAAATCCCCGTCAACATTGGGAATGTATGAAATGGCGTGGTTAAAATACGGGGACGGAATGTCCAGGCGATGTTCCATTCGGGGATAAGTGTTCAGGATGGCAGGGTACGCTTCAATTCCCAAGGCACCAAGCATGGACACGAACAGGACCGTTTGATCTTTACAATCGCCATATTTGTTTTTCAGAATCTGAGACGCCGGATGGGGAGCATAGCCGCCCCTGTCCAGATCCGCCGCAATATATTCAATGTTTTTTTGAATATATTCAAAAACCGCTTTGATCTTCCCCTTCCGGTCCGTGATCCCCTTGGTGATTTCCAAAGCGGTTTTCAGGATGGGCCCGGAAGAATCTATACTGGGGGAGAAAAGGGCATGGGCCCATTGATCGATATCCCGCCAATCCCCAATTGAAGAGAGCTCCACTCCGGGCAGCAGGGTATCGTCAACCGGCATGTTGATTTCGTAAACCAGCTTGGGGATATCTTCCATTTCCCAAGTGTATACCAGGCCCTCTTTCACTCTTTTAATTTCCGGAGGGACAGAAGAATTACGCTGATAATATTTCAATTTTTCTTCAGTCGGAGCAATGACCGTCAGCCTTGCCTCCCGGACCGGATCCACCCTGGGCACAGGGCCGGAATGATACAGAACAAAGTTGAAATCAAGGGTTCTGGCCCAGCTTTGACCTACAATGGGCCGGATCTTTCGTGTCACCATAAACTCAAACCCAGCCCCCTGACCCAGGGCCGGTATGGAAAACGCAAGGGATTTCATATCGGTATACATTTTCGCCTGCCCCATTTGGGAGACGGATCGGGTCTGAATGGCATCTCTGGAAGCATCCAGACGCTCTCCGTTCCCCTGGATGGAGCGTGCAAAATCCAGCTCAATCTCTTCAAAATAGCCATTATAATATAGAGAGATCTGGCTGTAATCAGATGCTGCCCTATCGTCAAAAATCATTCCGCAGACATAGGATTTCAATTCGATGGTACCGTTCTTTTCCACAGTCAACTGTTTCTGGCTGCGTAAAATCAAAGCCCCGGTCTCGGAAGACCGTCCTTTTTCTTTGACCGATTGAATTAAACCCGATGCATCCGGGATGATAAAGAGTGTATTTTCTTGGGCAGCTGCTTTCCCGGCTCCCATTCCCAAGATCAGTATCAGTATCAAAACCATTCTATAAAGGTGCAGGCGCATCATGGAATTCATTCCCCGGGGTGTTGGATTTTCAAGTTGTTAATGAATAACCGGAATTTGGTATAAAAATGGCTTATGAGACGGCGGGATGATGGATCGCCCCGCTGAAGGAGGCGGGCTTTCAACCGCTGCTTGTGGAAGGGTATTTACCAGTAGATATGCGGAATGTAAAGCATATCTTTGGACTTTGATAAAATCTTTACAGCTTATCAGCCGATCATCGGTTGTATTTGGTCATGGCATGGGTTAAACAGCATTTAAACAGTGTGTTATGCCTCAGCTTCAACATCCGCCATCCCCTACCTGAGCCTTCCCAGCCACATGCCGATGAATGTTAGACCGATGCCGCCCCCGTTGTTGATCAGAATATTGATCAGGGGTTGAAGAGTCATGCCCCCACGACCGGCATTAACGGTTTCCAGGGTAAATGTTGAAAACGTCGTCAGAGCACCCAAATATCCGGTCAGGATCAGAAGACGAAGATCCGGGGTGAGAAACCGGACCCGCTCCGCCATGGTAAAAAGAAGGCCGATTAAAAAGCATCCCGTGAGGTTGACCATCAAGGTCCCAAAGGGAAATTGAGTTCCCCAGGTTTTTGCCGTCCACAAGCCGATCCCATAACGGCTGACAGCACCCAGAGCGCCTCCGGCCATTACCAGAGCCATTTTTTTGATCTCCGGTTGAAAACTTGCCCAAAACCAGGCTTCAGTCATAGGATTTCATCCTTATCCTTGTTTAAAAAAATCCAGCACATATTTTAAGGCCGTAAAAATAATAATACCGGCCAACATCCATTTGATAACCTTTGCCGGAACAAATTTCTGACACCGGGCACCCAGGTACATGCCGGCCATTCCGCCCAATCCGAAAAGGGTTCCCAAAAGCCAATCCGGCGCAATGGACATGCCCGGGTAATAAGGGGCCATGGCCTGGTAAAAGATCACGCCTGCCACAGAGGTGACAAAGGTTCCCATCAAGGCTGCTCCGGCGACCGTATAGATCGGAAGCCTGTAAAAGGTCACGAAAAAAGGAGCGATGATGGCCCCTCCTCCAATACCGTAGATGCCTCCCACAATGCCGACCAAGAAGCTCAGTGAAAAAATCCCCCAGAAAGGCACGTCAAAGGTTTCATTATAAAAGGTGTATGCCAGGCGTTTCAGATCGAAATGGGTCACCTTAACCGCAGGCAAAACCGCCTTGCCGGAGGATTCCGAATCAGCGGCTTTTTCCCTGTGGCGGCGCACCATGTCCTGAAAACGTTTTTCACTTTCGGCTTTGTTCCCGTTGGTTCCGCCTCTCTTTAACAGCTCCAGAGCCATCCTGCCCCCGATATAAAGCATAACGGCAGCGGCAAAAAGCTTGAAGTGGCCTGGATCGGGAAGATAGGACACCCGGATCACAGCCCCGATAAAAACCCCCGGCAAAGTACCGCAGATCACAATCAAAGTAAGGGGCCAAACCATTCTTCCCTCTTTCCAGTAGCGGTAGACGCCGCTGGGAATGGCCACGATATTGAATACTTGATTGGTTGCGCTCACCGAAGGGTTTGTATAACCGAGAAAAGACATCTGAAAAGGCAGGAGCAAAAAAGCGCCGGACACGCCACCCATGGAGGTGAAGAAAGAAATCAAAAAAGCAACCAGTGGTGGAATCCAGAAAGAAACTTCAATTCCCGCAGTGGGAAAAAACATCGGGCCTCCTTGACCAGGAAAAAGATGACTTGCATTTAGTCACGATATTTTTTATTTTCGTGATCCTAAACAATGGGACCCTGCGAGTCAAGATTATTTTGTATGCTATTGGAAAGGGTTGTGTTAAAAATACCATCATCGTTAAGGATCCGCTGCATAGCGATTTCAGAGGTGATGCATTTTATCGGAGCATTGGAAAACCCATGAAAAATACCCGGGAGTCAAAGCCATCCTTATCCAGTGGGAAAAGCCACGGCCGAATCATCGCAATCCAGGAGGGAGACGAGTGCCTGGATACCACTCAGTTGAACCGGCTGGAACAGTCTTTTCGAGAATGGCTGGATAGTTCACGCAGCGACGATATGCGCTTTTCCCGTCTACGCATTTTAATCATTTTTCTTTTAATTCGATACACGGCTGCCAAACTCAATGAGGTACTGGCGCTGAACCCTTTTAAGGATATGGACTGGAACCGTCAGGCCGTCCTCTTTCGGGGCAACGAAACCGGCACCGGAATAGAACCCAGAGAGGTTCAGATCTCAAAAACCCTGTCCATGGAAATCCGGGAAATATTAAAGGATCCTGCTTTCCACAAAACCCCGGAAACTCTGCTCAATTTAGACCCCGGTTTTGTTCGGCGCAAATTTTACGAAAGAACCCGGGCTTGCGGATTTCTAAAGCGGCTTGGAGGACCGGAGATGATCCGGAAAGCTCGAGCCGTGGAATTGATGCAAGGCAACATGCCTCTGCCCGCGGTTCAAATGTTATTGGGGCACAAAACCCCCAACCTCACGTCCTCTTATGTTTCTTTTTCCAGGGACGAAATCCGGAAGGTTGCCGAGCTTTTCATGGAAAAGGAGTCTTTGCGCAAAACCAGCGCGCGAAACGCTTTTTTCGGAAAAATTCAGAATATCCAAAAAGGCGATATTCAAACCCGTGTGGAACTGATGACCATGGATGGTTTTCCCATCTTTACGGTGATCACCAACGACAGTGTGGAAAGGCTTGGTTTAAGCAAAGGCAGACTGATTGCAGCTGAAGTCAAAGCGCCTTGGGTTTGTCTTCACACCAACACCATGGCACCTGCTTGCAGTTCCGACAATAAAATTCAAGGGGTTCTGGAAAAGATCACACAAGGCAAAATCAATACCGAGTGTGTTGTTCGCGTTTCAGATACCACGGAGTTGTGCGCTGTCATTGCAACCGCAGAGTGTAAAAACCTCAAGCTGAAAAAAGGGGATAAAATCTGGGCCCTCTTCAATGGTTTCTCCGTGGTATTGCACGCGGATTGACCTTCGGGGATCTTCATAATAGAAGCTATCCATAAGAACCGGCTTTGAAACCTGCTCCATTGCCTTCTTGCCCATCTGAAAGCAATCATAGTAATCAAAAATTGTTCCCCACTGACCGTTCTGACGAGCTTGACATAAAGCATTAACATGTTATTGTTTGCGCATACGATAAACTTTATTAATAACTGAAGCTTGTATGACAATGGAAGACACAGACAGTTGCAAGATTCAGGTAATAGCCCAATCAATGATCAGCGGGCTTGAACCGTCGAGAATAATAATGGCAAATGTATACAATATAAAAGGATTGGATTGCGCCTCCTGCGGATCCAAGATTGAGGACGCCATCAAGAAGCTGCCCGGAGTATCTTACGCTGTGGTGGATTTCGCGAATTTGCGCCTTCATCTGGAGGCAATTGATTTGAATCGTGTGCGCAATGAAATTATGCGAATCGACCCCGCGGTTGAAATTCTGCCGGTAGAATACTCCTCCGTGAAAACCCAAATCCAAGAAGACGTATTCAAAGCAAGACGCGAGGTCGGCATTATTATCGCGGCCCTGCTCCTTTTTATGCTCCATGCATATTTTGAAGAGCGGTTTCATGAATCCGATTGGGTGGTTCTGGATTATGGCCTCGCACTAACTGCATACTTCCTTGCAGGGATCAACGTTTACATCAGCGCTTTAAGGACTTTTCGCAGGGGCGATTTTTTCGATGAAAATGTATTGATGGTGGTTGCCACGCTTGGAGCCATAGCCATTCACAGCCTATCGGAAGCCGTGGGTGTGATGATTTTTTTCAAAGCAGGAGAGTTCCTTCAAAATTTGGCGGTTGCGCGTTCACGCCGATCAATCCATGCCCTCCTTGCATCCAGACCTGATTCGGCGAATTTGGAAACAGCCGAAGGCATTCGCCAAGTACCGCCGGAGCAGGTACAGGTCGGGGAGATCATTTTGGTCAAACCCGGAGAGAAAGTTCCGCTGGATGGAGAAGTCACGGCAGGGCAATCCAACCTGGATGCCTCGGCCCTGACCGGGGAGTCCGCCCCTCAGAGCGCCCGAATCGGGGATCTTCTGATGGCCGGCATGATCAATCTGACCGCCTCTTTGAAACTGAGAGTGACCAAGCCTTTTAATGAGTCCTCGATTGCCAAAGTGCTTGAACTGGTTGAAAACGCCTCTGCACGAAAAGCGGCGACGGAGAAATTCATCACCGGCTTCGCCCGGTGGTACACGCCGATCGTAGTGGCAGTAGCCGCTGGCATTGCCGTGCTGCCCCCCTTGATCCTGGCTGGGGAAGATTTCAAGACCTGGATTTACCGTGCCCTTGTGGTCCTGGTGATATCCTGCCCCTGTGCGCTTGTGATCAGCATTCCCCTGGGATATTTCGGGGGGATTGGAAGGGCCTCCCGGCAAGGCATCCTGATCAAGGGCTCCAACTTTCTGGACACGCTTTCCGCAGTTAAAACCGTAGTATTCGACAAAACAGGCACCCTGACCCAAGGCGACTTTCAAGTGCAAAAAGTCGTACCCGTGAACGGCTACGGGGAACAGCAGCTTTTGGAGTTTGCCGCGCTCGCCGAGTTGCAATCCAGCCATCCCATTGCCAAGTCGATTGTGGCTAAATGCCTAGAAATGGGGCTGAAGCTGGATAACGCATCGGTCATGGAACATATCGAATTGCCCGGAAGGGGAGTTCGCGCTCTGGTCGGCGGGCACGAAATCCTTGTGGGGAGCGACGGCTTGCTGCATCATCGACAGATTGCCCACGATGTCTGCGACCTTGAAGCTACCGCCGTTCACGTTGTCATCGATGGGAAGTACGCCGGGTATATCCTGATCGGGGATTCGATCAAAGCCGACGCAAAGGAAGCAATCATGCAATTGCGAGGCATGGGAATCGAGCGTATTGTAATGCTCACCGGGGACAACAACTGTGCAGCGAAAATGGTTGCGGATCACCTGGAGTTGGATGCCTTCCATGCAGAGCTCTTGCCCGAAGACAAGGTCCGTTTGCTGGAAGAAATACAACTTGCATGCCATTCCGGTGAAAAAGTTGCCTTTGTAGGGGATGGAATCAACGATGCCCCGGTCATCGCAAGGGCCGATGTGGGAATCGCCATGGGGGCCCTTGGCTCGGATGCGGCCATAGAGACTGCTGATGTGGTGCTCATGACCGATTCTCCGCTGAAAATGGTCCAAGCCATTAAGATTGCCCGTCAAACCAGAAAAATTGTATGGCAAAACATTGTCATGGCACTTTGGATAAAAATCGTGTTTGTAGCCCTTGGGACCATGGGCATGGCCTCCATGTGGGAGGCCGTCTTTGCCGATATGGGCGTGACTCTTGCCGCCATTCTGAATTCAACGCGTGTATTGAGGGAAAATTGGTTTCCCAAAAAGCCAGGTTTTTTATAGAGTGCGACCAAAGAACCTGGCTTGTTACAGGGGCGCGGACGAGCTTGGTCTATCCATGACCGATCTGACCAAACGGTATTCTTGACCCCTATATCACTAAAATAAAGCTTGTTGCATTTTCTTCTCAAATGGATATGCGATTGATCCAGTGTTGTGCTAAAACTTTCTTGACATTTGAAATACATGTTCATATCTTTTGCCAAATTTTATGATGTAATGACAGAAAGTAACGTTTGCACCCCAATCATTATGGAGAACCCCGTAGACTATGATTCTTTGGCATAAATCATTCCAAAGAGTGGTCGTCATGATGCTCATTCTGACGATGAGCATTGCTTTGGCCCGGCCCCTTGGAGCCGATCTATTGTTGTGCTTTGGCCGCAACGGACATTTTGACATAGCTTTCGGGTCATGCCCGGAAAACCCCTTTGCACCCTACCAACGGAATGCCAGGATTATCTCCGAACAGGATCACCATCCGGCCTGTATTGATATCACCATTACACACGGCCCCTTCGAAAAACTCGCCCGTTCTGCTCAAAATAACAAAACATTCAAGTTAACCGCCAGAGAAAACCGTCGCCATGACACAGGATTTTTAGCGAAGTTGCTTTCCCGGAAATCCGACGAATCCGGGTTTTTAGAGTTTTTCCATCTTAATCATCGAGGCTTTCAGCCACCCCATCTCACAACACACTCCACGACCGTGCTCCTCATTTGATTTTTATCCTGTAGTTTTTCATAACCACTTTTTTACAAATCAATAGCCTTTTTTGTTTTTAGCGAGGTTCACTCCCGCCCGGGATTCACTGTTTCTAATTGCGCGGGGAAAAACTTTGATTGGAGAATTTTACATGAAGGATCGAATAGCCTGTCTGCTCGTGGTCTTGACCTTGCTCACCGCGGGATGCGCCACCCAACCCCTTAATCTGGCAAGAAATATTGGTGATGCGAATGTGCCTCTACACAGTCTCATCGCGAAAAAATCAACCGGAGAAGAAACTACGGGTTTAGCTCCGCTTCCCGGGGTCCATCCGGAGATCTCGAATATGAAAAAACTGACCTTGGCCGATGTCCTTCGCCTGGTCTTGAAACATCATCCCGAAATCGCCGCTTCCGGAGAAGAGATTAGCGCAAGGAAAGCGGCAGTTCGGCAGGCAGGCTTGCTGCCCAACCCCTTTCTCGGCCTGGAGGTGGATAATTTCGCCGGACGGGATGACCTCCGGAATTTTGACGGTGCGGAAACCACCATCACGGCTTCCCAGCTGATTGAACTGGGAGGCAAGCGCGGCAAACGTCAACAGCTATCGGTCCTGGAAAAGGATCTTGCCGGCTTTGACTACCAAAGCAAAAAACTGGACGTGGTGGCTGCTGCCTCAAAAGCATTCATTCAGGTGCTCGCTGTTCAGGAGCAACTAAACCTCAACAATGCATTGGTCAACCTGGCCGAACAGACGTTTTTTGCGGTCAGCCAACGGGTAGAGGCGGGAAAGGTGTCACCCGTTGAAAAAGCGAGGGTTCAGGTTGAATTGGCTGTGGCGCGAACTGAAGCCAACAAGGCGAAACGCAGATTAGAGGCTGCGCGCTATCGCCTTGTTTCTTTCTGGAGTTCGGAGTCTGTCCAATCCATGCGGGTTGACGGGGACCTGACCGTAATGAGACATATCACCCCCGCGGAAGTCGCAAAAAACCATCTTGCAAACAACCCCGACCAATCCCGTTGGAAGAGGGAGATTGAACGACGCGAAGCAGAGGTTTCGCTGGCTCGCTCCCAAGCTGTTTCGGATGCGACCTTCAGCCTGGGGATTCGGAAATTTCAATCAACGAATGACAGCGCAATGGTGGCGGGGTTCGAGATCCCCCTGCCTTTGTTCGACCGCAATCAGGGTGGAATCGCCCAAACGCGTGCAAGCCTTAGAAAAGCCCGGCAGGAGCGGCGTTCGGCTGAGATGGCGGCACAGACCGAGCTGTTCGAAAAAGGGCAGAGCCTGTTAGCTGCTTACGGTGAAGCGACCACCTTGAGGGATGAAATCCTTCCCGAAGCAAAGAATGCCTTTGAAGCGGTTGAAACAGGATACCGTGAAGGAAAACTTGACGTCCTTCAGGTGCTCGATGCACAACGAACTCTTTTTGCCGTCAGAAGGCAGTATCTCCAGGCCCTGGAGGACTATCACCTGGTTTGCACCGATGTGAAACGCCTGGTGGGTGAGGCTTTGGAAGACATTCCGGAATTCAAATCAGAAAAGAACCCTTAAAGGAGCAGGTAACGATGAAAAAATATACCATTATAAGTGCAGTCATTCTCAGCGCTTTATTCATTGGAGTGTATTCCTTGTGGTCGGTGGAACCAACAGGCCAAAATGAAACTGGAGGCGATCTCCACGAATCCGCACTGGAAAAAAACACCCATGATGAGCATGAAACCGATAAAATCGGAAACAAGATCGAGGACGGCCATACCAAGGATAGCGCCATCGTCGAAGAGGGTAAAGCTGAACACGACGAAGAAGTGGTTCGTCTTTCCCCGGACGAATTGATAGAGTTCGGAATCGAGTTGTCCACTGCTGAGGCAGGTTCCATTGATCAGTACAAGGATCTGCCGGGAGAGATCGTTCTGAACGCGGATCGCTTGGCCCATGTGGTTCCCCGGGTCTCCGGCATCGTTCGAGAAGTACTCAAGACCGTGGGAGAATCAGTTAAGACCGGCGAGCTTCTGGCGGTTCTTGAAAGTCGGGAACTGGCCGACGCAAAAGCGGCTTTCCTCGCCGCCCTCGAGCGCGAGAAACTGGCCCTGGCCAATTTTTCCCGTGAGGAACGACTGTGGTTGAAAAAGGTGACCAGCGAACAGGAGTACCTGGATGCACGGCAAACTCTTGCTGAAGTACGCATCGATAGAAACTCCGCTGAACAGCAGTTGCACGCGCTGGGTTTCTCCGATGTACAGCTTAAGGAACTGCCTCAACATCCGGATGCAATCTACACCCGATTTGAGATCCGGGCGCCTTTTTCCGGAACCATGATCGAGAAACATTTGACCCTGGGTGAAAGCGTCAGCGCCGACACGGATGTTTTCACCATCGCCGATCTTTCTTCGGTATGGGTGGATCTCAATGTCTATCAGAAAGACCTGATCGATATTCACAAGGGTCAGGCCGTGACCATCGAAACCGGCCATGGTATTCCGACAGTTTCCGGTGAAATCGCCTGGGTCGGCCCGATCGTCAGTGAAACAACCCGCACAGCCACGGCTCGTGTTGTGCTTCCGAATTCGGATGGCGCCCTGCGACCCGGTCTGTTCGTGACTGCCCGGGTTACCGTCGGCGGTGTTGCGGCAGGAATCTTTGTTCCCAAAAGTGCCCTTCAGACTTTCGAGGATCGTGCCGTTTTATTTGTCAAGACGGAAAAAGGATACGAGCCCAACCCGGTTGAGATCGGACGGCAGAACCGTACCCAAGTGGAAATCGTTTCCGGACTGAAAGTTGGCCAGACCTACGTGAGCAAAGGATCTTTCACCCTCAAAGCTCAGTTGTCCAAAGGCGCTTTCGGCGACGGTCATAACCACTAAGGGAGGAACTGATCATGGAAAAAATTATTCATTTTGTGCTTCGCAGCAGGCTCATGATGAGCGTGCTCGGCGTGCTGGTACTGGCCGCAGGCTGGTTCAGCTACAGACTACTTCCGGTGGACGCCTTTCCTGACGTAACCCCTGTGCTGGTTCAGGTTTTCACCGAAACCGAAGGTCTGGCCCCCGAGGAGGTTGAGAAATATGTAACCTATCCGGTGGAGACCGCCATGAACGGTCTTCCCAACCTCAAGGAAATTCGATCCATCTCCAATTTCGGTCTATCGGTCATCAATATCTATTTTGAAGACGGGACAGACATTTATTTCGCCCGCCAACTGGTGGGAGAACGATTGCAGATCGCCAGGGAAGATATACCGGAAGGATTCGGCGATACCGAAATGGGTCCCATAGCCACTGGGCTCGGCCAGATTCTGTTCTTCGTGCTTGAAGACGAAACCGGAAAACGCACTCCTGAAGAGATGCGTGAAATTCAGGACTGGCTGATCAAATTCAATCTTCAGACGGTTCCGGGCGTCACGGAAGTGCTTTCCCTGGGCGGCGAGGTCAAACAATTCCAGGTGCGCGTGCGACCCGACGATCTGCTTCGCTACAATTTAACCATCGGAGAAATCGTAGAAACGGTCAAGGCCAATAACAGCAATGTGGGGGCCCAGTTCCTGGAGAAAAATGGCGAGGAATATATTGTTCGGTCTGTGGGCCTGGCGGAAAAGATGGACGATCTGAAACGAATCGTCCTTAAGGTGCAGGACGGAACGCCGGTTTACCTGAATCAGGTGGCAGAGGTTGTCATCGGCGGCGAAGTTCGGCGTGGCCTGGCTACCATGAACGGAGCAGGCGAAATAGTGGTCGGGATGGTGCTGAAGCTCATTGGCACGAACACCTCCACGGTCATAGCCGATGTCAAGACCCGACTGGACGAGATCAATTCGGTATTGCCCGACGGAGTGAAGGTGGTTCCCTATTACGATCAGGCAACCCTTGTGGCCAAATGTATGAAAACCGTGATCGAAGCTCTGGTTTTCGGCATCATCCTGGTCAGCGGTATTTTGCTGATCTTCATGGGCGGCTTGCGGTCGAGCGTGGTTGTGGCGCTGTCCATTCCGTTCTCGATATTTTTTGCGTTCATTTTTATGAAAATCTTGGGGATCGGTTCTAATCTTATGTCCCTTGGAGGGTTGGCCATCGCCATCGGTATGATGGTGGATGCAACTGTAGTTATGGTGGAAAACATAGACCGCATGCTGCGGGAGGCGGAACCCGATGATTCCAAAATGGCGATTGTTGCCCGCGCCTGTTCAGAGGTCGGGCGGCCGATCCTTTTTGCCATCGCCATTATCATCATCGTTTTTCTCCCGTTATTTACATTGCAGGGAGTAGAAGGAAAAACCTTCAAACCTTTGGCGCATACCGTGTCTCTGGCCATGTTCGGGTCCCTGCTGTATGCGATTTTTTTGGCTCCGGTGCTCTCCCATCTGCTGATGCGCAGACCCACCAGGTCCTTGGATACGGAAGAAAGCTCCAAGGAGTCCTGTGTTGTCCATTGGTTGCTGATAGCCTATCGTCCGATGGTGAGCCTGTTTGTTCGCCATCGTTCGCTGGCCGTGGGGTTGGCCGTACTGATGCTATCCGTTGGAGCGTTATTGCTACCGCGTCTCGGTTCCGAGTTCGTGCCGCGCCTGGATGAGGGGGACTTGTTGATTCGCGCAACCATGGCCCCATCGATCTCCATGGAAGAATCAAGAAACACCATGTTGCGGTTTGAAAAAAGGCTAATGGTGCAATTTCCCGAAGTGACCAGGGTCGTCACCCGAGTTGGTCGTGGCGAAATCGGCGCGCATGCCGATCCGGTCAACAGCGCCGAGGCCTTTGTTTCCCTGAAACCCAGGGATCAGTGGACGAATGCCAAGACACCTGATGAACTATACGCCAAAATCAGCGAAGCCTTTGAAAATTTCCCTGGCGCTCAGTTTAATGTAACCCAGCCCATCGCAGCGGCCGTTGATGAACTGCTTACAGGCACCAAGGCCGAACTGGCCATCAAAATATTCGGCCCGGACATGGAGGAGCTCAAGGTAAAAGCAGCCGAGATTGAAGCCGTGATTCGCAGCATTCCCGGCGCCGCCGATGTGCAAAAGGATCAGGTCACCGGTACCCCTCAACTACGCATAAGCATCGATAGAGAGGCCATTGCCCGTTATGGCATCAATGTGGAAGATGTTCAGAATGTCATCCGCACCGCCATCGGAGGCGAGACGGCAGGACAGATTTTCGAAGGCATCCGTCGTTTCGACATCTTCGTGCGTTTTGCTAAAGAAGCACGTGATGACGCCGATGCAATCAGGCACATCCTCATCGCGGCGCCAGGGGGCGCCAGGGTTCCGCTTGACCAGCTTGCCTCCATTGAGGAAATTGTAGGCCCCAGGCAGATCACCCGTGAGAATAACCAGCGTTTCATCACCGTGCAATGCAACGTCCGGGGTCGAGACATTGGCTCTTTCGTGGCTGATGGCCAGCGGATCATTGCAGAAAAGGTGAAGATGTCGCCGGGCTATATGATCCATTGGGGCGGTCAGTTTGAACTCCAGCAGGAGGCAAATAAACGCCTGGCCCTTGTTGTGCCGGTTACCCTGCTGATCGTGCTGTTTCTTCTGTTCATGAACTTCAACTCGCTGAAGAATACCCTTCTGATCCTGCTCAACATCCCGTTGGCCATGGTAGGGGGAGTAGTCGGCCTGTGGCTCACCGGACAAAATCTTTCAGTGCCATCCTCGGTGGGATTCATCGCCCTTTTCGGCATAGCCCTGCTTAACGGCATGTTGCTGGTGACTTATCTGAACCAGTTGTTGAACGACGGGACGCCGATGGACGAGGTGTCTGTCCGGGGCGCATGCCTGAGATTGCGACCGGTATTGATGACCGCCCTCACGACCGCTCTGGGCCTTATTCCGATTCTGTTCAGCAGTGGGACCGGCAGTGAGGTGCAACGTCCTTTGGCCACAGTGGTAACCGGAGGGATCGTGACTTCGACCATTCTGACACTGCTTGTCATACCAGCGCTTTACAAATGGTTTTCCATAAAAGTTGAAAAGGAGGTTTAAACCATGAAAGAAATCAAAGCCTACATCAAAAAGCATAAACTGGACGAGGTGACCCGGGCTCTCCATAAGATAGACGGCCTGACCGGCATGAGCGTTATGGAACGAAGGGGATACGGCATAGGCTGGACAAAATCCAAGGCACCTGAGCTGACCGACTTCATCCACGGGATCAAGCTGGAAATTATTTGCCGCGACGAACTGGTTGAAAAAGTTATCAGCGCCATAAAAAAGGCTGCTCACACGGGCCTGAAAGGGGATGGCAAAATTTACGTTGCCAACATCGAGCAGGCATTCAGGATAAGCTCGGGAGAAAACGGGGAAAAAGCCGTGTAAAGACCTGGTTTGAATTTGGCGCAGATTCTGTCCATGATCCATGTGAGCAAACGCATGAGGAACTGGCACAGGCTTTCAGATGTGTAAAGGCCAGGGCCGGAGAAAGGTAAAAGTTGGGTTCATAGCTCCGGACCTTTTCAATTTTCTATCTGTGGTTTCCCATTCAGGTTTCATCAGGAGCCATCCATTCTGTTTTGCAGGTTGAAAGAAGCCCCCTGGTGATCTCTTTTTAAATGAAAATTCATCCAGGAGGAGGTTTTGTTCAATTCCCACATTCGCGGAGGAACCCACTCTCCTGCCATCTCCCCGGTGCTGCCGAGGATGGAAAGTCTTAAATAAGCCATGAACCATAGACAGTTTTTGTCCGGATACACCTCGCATCTACCGTTGCGACTTCCTCCGCAGGGACCGTTTCGGGTATGCTTGGGACATTTGGATTCCGGACAGAGAAAGCCGGCATGCTGTATTCCGCAATCCCCGCAGCTTTGGCAGGATAGAAGCAATTTCTTGAAAGCATCTTCCATGCATTTCAACCCGAAGGTGGCCGGACGGCTTTTATCGATCCATTGGCACAGGTTTTTGTTGAAATCGGCAAGGAAAGACGCTCGGCTGAAAAACAACTGGTGGAGCCCATGCATCAGCCTGAAATGAAACTGATGACATACCCCTGGCCCGGAGGTCTGTTGCGGAACCGTTTGATCCATTGATAGACCCGTACTCGGGTCTTTTTCAAAAAGATAGTCTTGGTCATCCATGGGGTAATCGAATTCAGGTAAAAAACTTCGCCATTGGTCCTCGATCTCGCCTAAGCGGTCTATCATCCGCTTTACGGTGATGAAATTCCGGTGGACCCCTCCGATGTGAATTCCTCGATACCCCAACCCTTTTACAATGGCGGCAAGCTTGGCCGCCCGCTCAATGGCCGCAAAATACCCATTCCTTTTGTTCTCCGCCCATTCTTTTTTAATGATGTCCAACAAATCCGAGTGAACCACAGCACCCGGCACTTTTCCGGAATTCATTACCTTTGCGGAACGGGGCGTAAGCATGTAGATGGATGCGATGACTGGAATATTGATTTGAAACAGCTTTTGAATACGAATCAATTCCTCGAACTTCCGTGCATCATACCCAAGTTGAGTAATCATGAATTTAGCGCCGGATGAAGTTTTTTTGCACAATTTAAAATACTGGGCATAGGCTTCAGCTTCGGTCCACTTAAAGGGTGACACCGCACATCCCGGAAAAATAAGGCTGGAATTACCTTTTTTGATGGATTTCTCGTTTAACGCGGAAAACAGGGAAAGCAAATGGGTGGAATCCAGATCAAACACCGGAGCACTTTGACCCCCAAACCCCTTTCCCGAATAATCTCCGGTCAATGCAAGGATATTGGTCATGCCCATGCGCATGAGTTGTAAAGCCCGGCTCTCCATGCCGGCCCGGTTCATGTCCCGGCAGGTAAAATGAATGATCACATCCATGTTGTTATGTAAAATTTCGCTGCCCAGAACATCCGGGCTCAGGGACGGGTTGCCTCCCGGGTTGTCGGTGATGGTCACCGCAGACAAGCGCCCATCCTTCCGGGCACCCTCAGCCAGCTCCAATACCGCGTCAATGGATCGGCCCGAGGATTCGGCCTTGGGCACCAGCTCCATGGTGATGATGAATTTTTCGGGGTTACGGATATCTTTTTGAAACTGGGTTGTCATGAAAATCACCTTTTTCAAATGGATTCGACAGGTTTTATGGAACGGGTCATGCCTCTTTTTGATGATTCACAAACGGAACCTATTTAGACTTTCCGATTAAAAAGATCCCGTAGGTCGCCAGAAGGTCGGGGAGGACCTTAACCACCCGGCCCTTTCCATGTCCCGTATGAATGGCGGATTCTTTGAGAATATGAAAACCGACTTTTTTTGAATACGCCCTGAAATCCTTCATGGTAATGACGCGGATATTGGGCGTATTGTACCATTCATAAGGCAGCTCCGAAGTAACGGGGGCTTTGCCTTTTGTCAGCAGTTGATAACGGGCCTGCCAATGGCTGAAGTTCGGAAAACTTACCACTGCCTTTTTTCCGATACGAAGCAGGGATTGAAGCAGTGTCGAGGGTTCATACACCTGCTGAAGGGTCTGGCTTAAAACCACATAATCAAAGGCATCGTCTTTATAATCGATGATTTCAACATTGATATCCCCCTGGATCACGGACAACCCCTTTTCAATGCATTTGGCTGCTTTGGCTTCATTCTTCTCTATGCCCGAGCAAACCGCCTGTTTGTATTTTTTAAGGGAATACAACAGCTCGCCTTCCCCGCAACCCAGATCCAGAACCTTGCTGAACGGATCAATCCATTGGGCGATGACGTTTAAATCAAAGCGAAGATGATCAGGAGGAGATTTCTGAATAAGCACTTGAAAGAAATCCTTTGATGATGTCGGTTTGTCTGTTTAAAGGCAGAAGAAATGCATCATGCCCGCAATCCGCCTCAATTTCACAAAAGCTCACATCCAGGCCGTTTTTCTTCAGCGCCTGGGTGATATCCCTGGACTGAAAAGTCGGATACAGCCAGTCGGAAGTAAATGAGATCACTAAAAATCTTGATTTTACTTTCTCAAAAGCCTTCACCAGTGATCCGGAACCATACTGGCGTTTAAGATCAAAGTAATCGGCAGCCTTTGTGATATACAAAAAAGAATTGGCATCGAAACGATCCACGAATTTCTTCCCCTGATGCCGAAGATAGTTTTCCACCTGAAAATCGGCGTCGAAATTAAAGGAAAAATCTTCCTTATTCTGCAAGCGACGACCGAATTTCTGACGCATGGATTCGTCGGATAGATAGGTGATATGACCGATCATTCGCGCCACGGCCAGCCCTGCGTCCGGCTTGGTCCCGGCATAATAATCACCGTGATTCCAATTCGGGTCGGCCATGATGGCCTGGCGGGATACCTCATTAAAAGCAATGGACAAGGCGGAATGTCTGGTGGTGGTTGCAATGGGAATGGCTGAAACCACCCTTTCCGGGTACTGAATGCACCATTCCAGCACCTGCATTCCACCGATGGAACCCCCGATGACGCAAAAGAGTTTTTTGATTCCCAAGTGATCGATCAGGGCTTTTTGCGCTCTCACCATGTCACCGATGGTGACGAATGGAAAATTCAGTCCAAAGGGTTTGGATTCATCGGGATTGGGCGAGGAGGGTCCGGTGGATCCCATGCAACTTCCCAGAATATTTGAACAGACCACAAAAAATCGATGAGTGTCTATTCCTTTTCCTGGTCCGATCATGAAATCCCACCACCCTGGCTTTGAATCATCGTCATGGTAAACACCCGCGGCATGGGAATCTCCGGACAGAGCATGGCAGACCAGAATGGCATTGTTTTTTTCAGGACCCAGCCTGCCATAGGTTTCATAGGCAATGGTTATGGGACCCAGTTTGCCGCCGCTGTCTATGGGCATCCCATGGGGCGGTTCGGCAAAGGTGAAGTATTTTTTCTCCACCAGTCCAACGCTGATGGCGTTGGGATCATCTTGAATGGTTTGGCTCCTTATTTTATAGGTTTTCAAAAGCCTGCTCCAGGTCGCTGAGGATGTCGTCAAGGTGCTCTATGCCAATGGAAAGCCTTATGAGATCCGGTGTCAGACCCCCTTCAACCTGATCATTTTCAGACAATTGGGAATGGGATGTTGAAGCAGGATGCAAGGCAAGACTCTTGGCATCCCCCACATTGGCCAGATGTGAAAACAGTTTTAATCGTTCTATCCATCGAGCACCCTGGTCTTTTCCTCCCTTAATGCCGAAAACCACCATTCCTCCGAATCCTTTTTTCAGATATCGACTGGCCACCGTATAGGCCGGATCATCAGGCAGTCCCGGATATCTGACCCACGCGACCCTGGAATGGGATTTTAAAAACCTCGCCACCTCCAGGGCATTTTGCGAGTGCCGTTCCATTCGCAAAGGAAGGGTTTCAATCCCCTGGAGAAAGATCCAGGCATTGTCCGGCGAAATGCAGGCCCCAAGATTTCTTAAGGGCACGAGACGCATGCGCAGAATGAATGCAAGGGGATTGTCTTCTCCCAGATCAAAGGCAAAACGAAGCCCCCCATAGCTGTCATCCGGTTCATTGAAGAGCTTGAATTTGGGGTCCTGCCAGTTGAATTTTCCGGAATCGATGACAATACCGCCGATGCCAGTTCCGTGCCCCCCGATCCATTTGGTCAGAGAGTTCACCACAATATCAGCCCCGTGATTGATGGCTTGCAGAAGGTACGGGGTGGTGAACGTCCCGTCCACAATAAGGGGAAGGTTGTACTCTTTGGCAATGGCGCTCACCGCCTCGATATCGGTAAATCCCAGGGCTGGATTGCCAATGGTCTCCATAAAAATCGCCCTGGTTTTTGCGGTAATGGCCCGTTTGAAATTTTCCGGTTCTTCAGGGTCGACAAATCGAGTGTGAATGCCGAACCCGGGAAGGATGTTATTGAACATGGTGTGGGTTCCGCCATAAAGGTTGTTGGCGGAAACGATTTCATCTCCAGCCCGGCAGATGTTGATGATGGCATAATGAATCGCTGCCGTGCCTGAAGACAGGGCGAGCGCTCCTGCCCCGTTTTCCAAAGCCGTCATTCTTTTTTCCAGAACATCCTGGGTGGGATTCATCAAGCGTGTATAAATATTTCCCGGCTCTTTGAGAGAAAACAGATTGGCCGCATGGCCGGTGTCTTTGAAAACATAGGATGAGGTTCTGTAAATCGGCACAGCCCGCGACAACGTGATGGGATCAGGGGTGTGGCCTGCATGCAGACAGAGGGTCTCAAAATTGGGCTTTCGGGTCATAACCTGCTCCTTTTTCTATTTGATCGCCTGTTTCTATGGAATTTCCTGGAAAAGGGCCGTACTTAAATAGCGCTCTCCTGTGCTGGGCAGGATCACCACAATGCATTTACCGGTTGATTCCACTCGTTTGGCGATTTTAATGGCAGCACTTACCGCCGCTCCTGAAGATATGCCGCATAAAATGCCTTCCTCCTTGGCTACCTTCCGGGCGGTTTCAAAAGCCTCCTCATCGGTGATTTGAATGACCTCGTCGATCACGGACCGGTCCAACACCTCCGGAACAAAGCCCGCCCCGATTCCTTGAATGCCGTGGGGACCCCTGCTTCCCCCGGACAATACCGGCGACTCCGAAGGCTCCACAGCCACAATCCTCGAAGAAGGACTACGGGATCTGAGGAACTGGCCCACGCCTGTAATCGTACCTCCGGTTCCCACCCCGGCCACAAAAACATCCACCCGACCTTCCGTATCCTGCTATATTTCCTCGGCCGTGGTTTCCCGATGGATTTTCGGATTGGCCGGATTCTTAAACTGATTGGGCATGAAAGTGTTGGGTTCCATGGCCTTTATTTTTTCCGCCTCGGCAATGGCGCCAGCCATGCCCTTGGGACCGGGGGTTAATACCAGCCTGGCGCCAAGGTGGTGCAGAAGTTTCCGCCTTTCCACGCTCATGCTCTCCGGCATGGTCAGGCACAAGCGGTATCCTTTGGCAGCACAAATAAAGGCCAGAGCAATTCCCGTGTTGCCGCTGGTGGGCTCAACAATCAAGGTCTTGGCAGTGATCAGGCCTTTGGCTTCCCCGTCGCTGATCATGGCCGCACCGATCCTGTCCTTCACGCTCCCCAGAGGATTTGATATCTCAAGCTTGACGAGTATTTCTGCGTGCAGGTCTTCGGCCATCCGGTTTAACCGCACCAGGGGCGTTTTGCCGATGGTTTGCTTGATGTTTGAATAGATGGGCATGGGAACCTCCGTTGCTGTTATTTATAAATCAGTTGTGGTTTGGCCAGCAGTACTGTTGTATCCGGCGGCACGGATTCGGTGATCCAGACATTCCCGCCGATCACCGAACGCGCGCCGATGCGGGTATGGCCTCCCAAAATGGTTGCGCCGCTGTAAATGATGACTTCATCTTCTATGGTGGGATGACGCTTTTTCCCCCGCAATTCTTCTCCCGCGTTCCTGGGCAAAGACAGGGCTCCCAGGGTGACCCCCTGATAAATCCGGACCTGGTTTCCGATAAAGGTGGTTTCTCCGATGACGACACCTGTGCCGTGGTCAATGACAAAGCCCTCGCCGATTTCGGCCCCAGGATGTATGTCGATTCCGGTTTGGCCATGGGCGTATTCCGTCATGATGCGGGGGATGAAAGGCACCCCAAGATCATTGAGCTGATGGGCCATTCGGTAGACCATGATGGCAAAAATCCCCGGGTAGCAGAAAATGATTTCATCCGGGCTTTTGGCGGCCGGATCACCTTCAAGGCAGGCTTGAACATCCAGGGCCAGCAATCTCTGGATTTCGGGGATCGCGCTTAAGAAGGACAGGGTTTTTTCATATCCCAGTTTTTCACAATCCTGGCAGGACATGTCATATCGAAAACAGTCATGCCGAATACTGTAGGTGACCTGCTCGGAAAGCTGATCAAAAAGCACGGACACGTCCTGACCCAGGGCATAGCTTAAATTCACGGGGTCGATTTTGGAGGAATCGAAGTACCCCGGAAAAATGACTTCCCTGAGCTTATAAATGATCTGAATCAGCTTTTCCTTTGAAAAGATCGGATGAAAATCAATGTGGGTATGGCAGGCATCATTTGTGCAACTATGAATAATCTCATCCACAATACCGGGGAGTTTTTCCCGGTAACTGGACTGGGAAGCCGCTTCCGTTTTGCAAGTTGATTTCGAAGTGATCAAGCGATTGTCCGAAGGTTCATGATGGGTCATGGATATCACCTTGATAGGTCATGGGATGGATCCCGGGTTTGATTCCAGAACGGAGACAAGGCTCTGAGCCGATCAATAATTGGCGGCATTTTTTCAATGACAAAATTGATCTCATCCTCGGTGGTTCGTGTGCTGAGACTGAATCGGATGGAGCCGTGGGCTGCAGTGAACGGAACCCCCATGGCTCGAAGCACATGGGAAGGCTCCAGGGAACCGGAAGTGCAGGCCGAGCCCGAGGACGCGCAGATGTTCAATTCATTGAGCATGAGGAGAATGGACTCCCCTTCAATAAATTCAAAATCGATGGAAAGGGTGTTGGGCAAACGATTCGCTCCCTTCCCGTTCACAAGGGTATTGGGGATTTGACGCACCAAGGCTTCTTCGAGTTTATCCCGCAATCTTTTCACGGTGGTATTCATTTCTTTGAGATGATCCCTTGCCAGATCCGCGGCGATTCCCAATCCGACCATCGAGGCTGCATTTTCCGTTCCGCCCCGCCGGCCTTTTTCCTGATGCCCGCCGATTAAAAATGGGGAGAACTTGGTTCCCTTCCGGACATAAAGCACACCGATGCCTTTGGGCGCGTGAATTTTATGGCCGGACAGGGAAAGCATATCCACCGGAATACGGCTGAGATCCATGGGGATTTTACCCACGGCCTGCACGGCATCCGTATGGAATACAATACCTTTCTTTTTTACAAGTTCCGCGATTTCTTCAACGGGAAAGATCACTCCGGTTTCATTGTTTGCCCACATGATGCTCACCAGGGCCGTATCGTCGGAAAGCTGGTCCTTTAAAAATTCAATGTCCAATTCACCGTTCTGGTCCACAGGCACATAGCTCACCCGGTAGCCGTTTTTTGAAAGATGTTCGCAGAGGTTTTTGATGGCCGGATGTTCCACCCGGCTTGTGATCACATGCTTTTTTCCGGGATTGGAACGGAGGGCCGACCAGATGGCCGTGTTGTCGCTTTCGGTTCCACAGCTTGTAAAAATAATTTCCCGAGGAGTCGCACCCAAAAGATTCGCAACCCTTTCCCGGGCGGTTTCTATCTCCCGACCCACCCTGCCCCCAAAGGTGTGCATGCTGGAAGGATTGCCATAATGGTCTGAAAAATACGGAAGCATGGCATCCAAAACTTCCCGGGCCACACGGGTGGTGGCATTGTTGTCCAGGTAAACAAGCGTCATGATTTTACCTCCTCAACCACCAAATCGTTTTTAACGAATTCTCTTAATTTGGTTTCCACATAATGCTTCAAAGTAACCTGGGAGGCACTGCAAGAGGCGCAGTTTCCTTTCAACTTTACATAAACCGTATTCTTGTCCACATCCACCAGCTCAATATCTCCCCCGTCCTTTTTCAGCGCAGGCTTGATCTCACGCTCCAGAGTTTCTTCAATCATGCGGATCTTCTGAAGATTGGTCATGATCACCGGTTGGATCGGGACCAGAGAGGGCGTATGCGAAATACTATCGATAATGTCCTGGATTTTTTCATGGCAATTGCCGCACCCGCCCCCGGCTTTGGTGTAGTTGGTCACCTCTTCCACGGTGGTTAAATGGTTCTCAAGAACAGCCTGTTTAATTTCAAGGTCTGTTACGCCGAAACATTCACAAACGATCCGGCCTTCAGTCTGCTTTTCCGGCTCGCCTCGATAATGGGAAATGGCCTTGTGGAGAGCATCTTTCCCCATGACCGAGCAATGCATTTTTTCATTGGGAAGCCCGCCGAGATAATCAGCAATGTCTTCATTGGTTATTTTTTCAGCATCTTCCAGGGAAAGCCCCTTGATCATTTCCGTCAGGGCCGAAGAAGAGGCGATGGCGCTGGCGCATCCGAAGGTTTGGAACTTTGCATCGTTGATTTTGTGGTTTTGATCCAGCTTGAAGGTGAGTTTTAATGCATCTCCGCAGGCCAGGGATCCGACTTCTCCGATTCCGTCATAATCTACTATAACACCCACATTGCGAGGGTTAAGAAAATGATCTTTAACTTTTTCCGTATACTCCCACATGAATACCTCTCCTTTCAGAATCGAGGGTTGATGATTTCATTCATTCCGAATCGAGCAAGGACCTGCCCGAATCGCTCTCCGTTTTTACCTTGCATCTTATAAAAAGAAATACATTTACTCAATATGGAAATCACTTCTTCCTCATTGTAAATACCGGGAAGTTCCGTGCCAAGCTTCGGACGCCTCCCAAGCTTCCCGCCCACCTGAATCCTGAACCCTTTTTCTCCAATGGCCAGGGTGTGGGTGGGGCAGATTTTCACACACTGACCGCATCGGACGCACAATTCAAGGTCAATGACCGGATGTTTAAATTCGGTGTTTATGGCAATTGCATTTTCTTTGCAGTTGACGGAGCACGCTTCACAGGCATTGCATGGAATATCCACAATCTTCGGCAGAATGGCCCCGATAATTCCGAGGTCTTTGATTTGAGGTCTGGAACACGCATTGGGGCAATCAGAAACCGATGTCTTGAACTCATGATGATATTGTATGGGCTCTTGAGTCTGTTCCTGAAAGAACCCAAGAAGGTTTTCAGCTTCGAAACCCTTAACGATCAGTTCCACAAGATGTCCGGTTTCCAGGATGCGATTCGGGCATTTGGCGCCACCAAAACAGGTTTCAACACGAAACCCTTTGATTCCCATCTTTTTCATGGCTGATTTTTTCCTTTATTAAATCTGATTTGATTCCTTATCCGAATACGGAAAATAATTCTTTGACTTAAGTCAAGAATAGCGATGCTTTTTATTGCCGTGTGAGGAGAAGATGAATTTCCCATGCCGAAGGATTCAAGGATGAAGCATTATAATTTGATTACGTTTGTAAATCAACTATTTAATTCCAGTCCTACTCCTCTGATCAAATACCTCGTGCCGACTTTATTCGCTTCATCATATGCATTTGGGGAAAAACAACGAATTCTCCCTTGAATCACAGGAGCATCTGTTGTAATAAGACAAAAGTTACATTTCATTCCAAATCACAAGGAAAATCGTTCCATATTTAAAACCGCATAACATTCCGATCAAGTCAGGGTAAATAAAAAAGGAAATTCCTGTGAAACGAAAAAATTTCTTGGTCATATCCGCAGCGGTTCTGGCTGGATTGGGAATCCTGGCTGCGGTCGCCACCCCGAAACTTCTTTCGTTGACCTCCACTCCCCAGTTCTGCAACAGTTGCCATGTCATGAATGAAGAATACGAAACCTGGTTCATGACCGGAATCCATAGAACCATCCAATGCATTGATTGCCACCTTCCCAACGACAATATTCTCAACCATTTGATCTGGAAAGGGATTGACGGTACCAGGGATGTGGTTTATTTCCACACGGCCACCTATGCCGAACCCATAGAAATTTCCGAGCGGGGAAAAGGTTTTATCAAGGCCAATTGCATACGATGCCATGAAGGTATTGTATCCCGGATTGCTACGGATGACCAGGATTGCTGGTCCTGTCATAGAAGAATAAACCACAAGGCTGCCATATTCAATTCCAGTATAACTCGATAGCGGCAGACCTATTTTTCCAAGGAGCCCTTAACCATGGTGAGAAAAACACTGATTCTTTCAACAAGCCTGTTTGTTTTGTTGCTTTTTCTGGGAGGCTGCAGCGATCCCAAGCCCGAGCCTTTTAAGACGGGAGAAATCGGCCCGAAAGAATACGATCCCGAAGTATGGGGGCAAACCTATCCCCTGCACTATGAGTCCTGGCTGAAGACCCAAGACCCCAAACCTGCGGGCAAGAGCCGGTATAAAAAGGGGTGGGATGATGACAAGATCGTTTACGACAAGCTTAGTGAGTTCCCATTTTTGGGACTTCTTTACAATGGGTGGGGCTTTGGCATTGAATACAACGAACCCAGAGGACATTTTTATGCGCTCGTCGATCAACTTGAAATCGATCCCAAGCGGGTGGCTCCAGGGGGTGCCTGCCTGGGGTGCAAAACCCCGGTTCACCGGGAAATGGTGGAAACCCACGGTTTGGACTACCTGAAGAAACCTTTTCTGGAAGCTGTGGCCATGCTGCCTGAGAAGCTTCAGAAACTCGGCCCCGCCTGCTACGACTGCCACCAGGCCAATCCCATGACCCTTACCACTAAAAAAGCTCACCTGGAAAAAGGCCTGGCCATGATCGGCAAAACAGAACCTTCCCGCCAGGAACTGAGATCCCTGGCTTGCGCCCAGTGCCACATCACCTATGTCGTACCCAGGGACGAGAGCATGAAGGTCGCCGGGGACATCACCCTGCCCTGGAAGAACGCCAAATGGGGAGATATCTCCATTGAAAGGATTATTGAGGATCTTTTATCGGACTATTCCCGGCAGGAATGGACTCAGAAAGTGACGGGTTTTAAAATGCCCTTTATCCGTCACCCCGAGTTCGAGGTGTTCAGCAAGGGCAGCGTCCATTTCAACGCCGGGGTGGCCTGCGCCGATTGCCACATGCCTTTCACCCGTTCAGGCGCATACAAGATTTCCGATCACGACGTCACCAGTCCCTTAAAGGCCGACCTTCGGGCCTGTGCTCAGTGTCATACCCAGTCCAAGGAATGGCTCACGGAGAGAATTCACCATACCCAGGACCGGACCGCTTCCCTCATTCTCCGGGCCGGATATTCCACAGCCACCTGCGCCAAACTCTTTGAAGCCCTGCACAATGTAAAAGCCAACGGCGCCGGAGTGGATAGTAAAATCTATGATCAAGCCAAAGATTTTTACATGCAGGCCTTTCTGCGTCTGGTGTTCATCAATGCGGAAAACTCCACGGGCTTCCACAATCCGGCTGAAGCAGGCCGGATTCTGGGGGATTCCATCGCCTTTGCCGGAAAATGCGAAGCGCTTCAGCGGCAATTGCTTGCGGGCGCTGGTCTGGATCCGGGTTTGGAAGTTGCCCTGGAAGCAGGCAAGTACTTAAACAATCGAGGCAAAAAAGGCCTCAACTTCAAACCGGAACAGGAAGTAAAAGACCCCTTCGGCACACAGGGGCAGTTTCTTTCCGATACGGCAAAAGGCCTTTAGTGGAACAGGCTCTTGCGTGAGTGCCTCATCACTACCCATACGATTTCTTTTCAGAAAGTGGGGAAAATCGGTGAGATTTTCTCAGGATGAGCCGCTGGCTGAACGGCGCACCGGTCTTCACCGGGGTGAAGCGGCGTACTCGATCCGGGTCCAGTAGGCAACCTTTGCAATATCTTCAAGGCATTTTACCCAAAGGTCCCAGGTGTCCTTGTTCATTTCATCCATGGCAGCCGCTCCAGGTTGGGTCTGACCGGGGGCTTTGTTGAACTGCTGGGCCATGTTCATCATCCCCGCAATATCGCCCTTGGCCTTCATCTCTTGCATCTGTTTTTTCATATCTTGGGCCCGGGCCTTCTGGTTGGGGTCCGGGGCAAAGGCTGTGGTATTGGCCTTACCGTGGGCCTGATCATATGCTTTTCTGTAAATCTTCTCCCCTTCGGCTACGGTTCCGCCCTGGTCATCCGATACCTGCCGGAAATACGCCAGGTGAAGATTTTTATATTGGTTCTCCAGCCCCTGGTATTCCACCTCTGAATGCTTGCCCATCATGAAGAGGCCCTTTAATTCCCCCAGGGCCGGATGCATATTGCTGTCCGGTGTTTTTTCTTCAAACTTCACAAGGGGAACGGATCTTTCCGTTCCTTGGATCTTTGCAAAAAATCTCATCTGATAGGCCTGCCTGTCCTCCTCCGGAAGAACTTCTATCCGGTCCCCATCCTTGCCGTTCTGCTCAAAGAATTTTTTCACCTTGTCTATACGGTCTTGGGTTAAAAGAAGGGTGTCATCTGTTTCAACGGCCTGGACTGCCCGGCTGTATTTGGGCATGGGATGACCCACGATCTCTTCTCCTTGATCGGCATAAAGTCCTGTCGCTGCTCCTGAAATATAAGTCAATCCTACCGCAATCGCCAACATCAGAGTTTTTTTCAACATGGATTTCCTCCTTAAGGGTTGTAGGGGCCGGATATTAAGTAGATTAATCTTGTTTTGTCAAAAGGAAATTGTCGGGGAAGACAAAAAGACCGGTTGATCTTTCTTGATGACAGGATGGGGCCTGATGCACCGGCAGAATCAGCTTGATTATCGTCGGCCCTGAATGGTAAGTTGTGCCATGCATGAATGGATCACTGAATTTCGGGATTAAGACGTGCGTATTGGAGAATCTTGTGTCTGAAAATGGGAGTAACATAAAATTGCTTACCCTTGAAACCATGGCCTTAAAGAACCGGGTGGCGGAACTGGAAGCCGAACTGGAGAAAATGGAGGGAGAAAACCACTCTCAAGGGCTTTTTCAAAACAACCATGCTGTGATGCTGTTGCTGGACCCGGAAAACGGGACCATCGTGAATGCCAATCCCGCAGCTTGTGCTTTCTATGGATGGACCCGGGATGAATTGTTGAAAAAGAAAATCTCCGATATCAACCCTTTAAGCCCCGAACATAGCCACGAAGAAATGGCTGCAGCCATGGCGGAAAAACGCAATTATTTCATTTTTCAGCACCGGCTGTCCAACGGCTTTCTTCGGGACGTGGAGGTTTACACCGGGCCGGTTCTAATGCAAGGCAGAACGCTTCTGTATTCCATTGTTCATGACATCACCGATAGACTTCAGGCCGAGCGCGCTTTGGCCGAAAGCGAAGAAAAATTCAGGCTTTCCTTTGGCGCAAGCCCGGATGCGGTGAGTGTGAGCCGATTTGATGATGGCCTGTACGTGGATGTTAACGAAGGCTTCACGCGATTAACCGGCTATACTCTCGAGGATGTTTTGGAGGACATCACCATTGCCAAGAGCATCTGGGAGAATCCCGATGACCGGAATATCTTGATCCGGAGCATTCGGGAAAAAGGGTATTGTGAAAACCTTCAGGCGAGATTTCGTAAAAAAGATGGCAGTTCCATCACCGGCCTCATGTCCGCCAGGGTCATTTCCATCCACGATGTTCCCCATACGATTTCCATTACCCGAGACATGACGGAGCGATTAAAAGCTGAAGAAACTCAAAAAAAGCTGGAAGACCAGCTTCATCAGGCCCAACGCCTGGAATCAATCGGTAGGCTGGCCGGTGGCATCGCCCATGATTTCAACAACCTTTTGACCATTGTTTTAGGATATGCCGAACTCATCCTCGAAAATCTATCCCCCGATCACCCCCATGGCGAACATCTTAAGGAAATCTACTCCGCAGCCCTAAGAGCCAGGAATTTAACTCGCCAACTCCTGGCTTTCGGCCGAAAACAAATCCTTTCCATGTCCACCATGGACATGAATGGCATTATCCGGGACTTTAAAAGTCTCTTGGAACGCGTCATCGGAGAGGATATCACCCTGGACCTGGCGCTTTCCAAAAAATCTTTAGTGGTTCAAGCCGACGCGTCTCAATTGGAACAAGTATTGATGAATCTTTCCATCAATGCCCGGGATGCCATGGCGGAAGGGGGAACCCTGACCCTTGAAACCGCTGCCGTAACCCTGGATGAATCCTACGCAGAATTGAAAAACGATGTTACTCCGGGTGATTACGTCATGATCAGCGTGAGCGACACGGGCTCGGGTATGGAAAAAGACGTTCTGGAGTCCATGTTTGAGCCGTTTTTCACCACCAAGGACATGGACAAGGGAACAGGATTGGGGCTTGCCATGGTCTATGGCATTATCAAGCAGCACAACGGCCATCTCTGGGTATACAGCGAGCCGAGACGGGGAACTACGTTTAAAATTTACCTGCCTTTGTATTCCGGTACAGGGGACGCAATAGAGAAGCAAGAGGTTAAGCCCCTTTCGGTATTTGGCTCGGCAACAATTTTGGTTCTTGAAGACGACCCAACCGTTCGCGAATTGGCCGCAGGCATTCTAAAGCGCGGCGGGTATCAGGTGATCACCCCGGATTCTGTGGAGGATGCCATCAAGCAATCCGAAAGCTACCCTGACCCCATCCACATGGTCCTTTCCGATGTTGTCATGCCGGGAATGAAAGGGCCGGAGGTTTTTGCCATCATCCGCAAGCACCATCCCGAGGCCAAAGTGCTGTATATGTCGGGGTACACGAATAATGTAATTGTAAGACAGGGTGTTTTAAAGGAAAACATCGCTTTCATCCAGAAACCGTTTTCTGTTCAAGCATTGCTGGAAAAAGTCCATCAAATCCTTGCCCAAGCAAAGCCTCGCGAAGAGCGGGTCATCTGAAGATAAACAGGCTTCCGAACCCACTGAACCAAACACCCCGCAAACGGAAAAACCGGAGAAGACGCTATGAAAGATATCGTGAACCTGCTGTTTGAAGCCAGGAAATTGAAGCACATTAGAAGATCCGGCTATGATTTTCTTGAGGCCGGAGGGGAGACCGTGGCGGAACACTCCTTCATGACCGCCTTTATCGCCTTTGTCATGGCACGGATCCATCCGGAACTCAGCGCGGAAAGACTCACGGCCCTGTGCCTGCTTCATGACCTTCCCGAAGCTCGCATCGGTGATCTGAACTATGTGCAGAAATTCTATGTTCAGGCGGATGAGGAAAAAGCCATGCTGGACAGCACAGAGCATTTACCCTTCGGCGGCATCATGAGAGACCTTGTCGATGAATTCAACCGTGGGGAAACCATGGAAGCAAAACTCGCAAGGGATGCAGACCAACTCTCCCTTTTGCTGGACTTAAAAGCCCTGAAGGATGCCGGGCATCTCCCGGCTGACAAATGGGTTCCCCATGTGGTGGAAAGGCTTATAACCGAGACGGGAAAGGCGCTTTCTAAAACAATTTTACAGACCGATAGCGATGCCTGGTGGTTGTCGAAATTCAGCCATAAATAGGGTTTTGGTTCAGGCCTTTCCCATCCTTCAATGATTATCTATTTATAATGTCAAGATATTTTACATTCATGGCAGTTAAAACCTGTTGACAAAGTAAAAGGAATGAAACTAAAGGTGTTTTTTGATTTTTGCATAGCAGGCGATGAAGAGAAGTAATCTTTAGAATGGGAGGAAAAAATGGATTGGCTGCTGGACACGATTAAATCTTCTGTGGGCAAAAAACTATTGATGGCGTTTACGGGACTTTGCTTCATGGGTTTTCTGGGAGTCCATCTTGCCGGGAATCTCACCCTGTATGGAGGAAAGCTTCTTTTCAATGCTTATGCCGAACATCTTCACGCGTTGGGCCCCCTGATTGTGGTGGCTGAATGGGTTCTTCTGACTCTGGCCTTTACCCATGTAATCGCAGGGGCCACCTTGTTTTATCAGAATTTTACGGCAAGACCGGTTCGGTATGAAGCCTCAAAATCAGCGGGTGGAAAAACCCTTGCCTCTGCCACCATGCCCTATACCGGTGCTTTGATACTTATCTTTGTGGTAATTCATCTGATCAATTTCCATTTTGTGGACAAAACCACCACCACCATTTACGACATCGTCACCACCGCGTTTTCAAACCCCCTGTACGTGGGTTTTTATGTTGTCATGATGGCCGCCGTGGGCCTTCATGTGAGCCATGGGTTCTGGAGCCTGTTTCAAACCCTGGGGGCCAGCCATCCCAAGTATTTCCCTGCCATTGAAAAGCTGGGCCTTTTGATCAGCGTGGTCTTTGGCCTAGGATTCGGTCTGATTCCGATTTACCTGTCGGTTTTCATATAAGGAGAAAACACATGCAGCTTGATGCGAAAATTCCCGGAGGCCCCATTACGGAAAAATGGGACCGCCACCGGTTTGAACTGAAGCTGGTCAACCCGGCAAACAAGAGAAAATTCACCGTCATCGTGGTGGGAACCGGCCTGGCCGGCGGGTCCGCCTCGGCCAGCCTGGCTGAGCTGGGGTACAATGTCAAAACCTTCTGCATTCAAGACAGCCCCCGAAGGGCCCATAGTATAGCAGCCCAGGGAGGCATCAATGCTTCCAAAAATTATCAGAATGACGGGGACAGTGTCCGGCGGTTGTTTTATGATACGGTGAAGGGCGGGGATTTCAGGGCCAGGGAAGGCAATATTTACCGGCTTGCCCAGGTGAGCGAAAACATCATCGATCAGTGTGTGGCCCAGGGAGTTCCCTTTGCCAGGGAATATGGCGGCACGCTTGCCAACCGATCCTTCGGAGGCGCCCAGGTTTCCAGAACCTTCTATGCCAGGGGGCAGACCGGCCAGCAGTTGCTTCTGGGGGCATACAGCGCTCTTTCCCGGCAGATCGCTACGGGGAAGGTGAAAATGTTTCCACGAAGGGAGATGATGGATCTGGTTCTCGTGAACGGCCAGGCCCGTGGGATCATTACCCGGAATCTTGTCACCGGAGCCCTGGAATCCCATTCGGCGGATGCGGTGGTCCTGGCCACGGGCGGTTACGGAAACGTCTTTTTTCTGTCCACCAATGCAACCTCCTGCAATGTCGGGGCCGCCCATATCGCCTATAAAAAAGGGGCTGTTTTCGCCAACCCCTGTTTTACACAAATTCACCCCACCTGCATCCCCCAGTCCGGCGACTTCCAGTCCAAACTCACCCTCATGAGTGAAAGCCTGAGAAATGACGGAAGGGTCTGGGTTCCGAAAAAACCGGGGGATGACAGAAGGCCGGAGAACATTCCCGAATCCGACAGGAATTACTACCTGGAAATCAAATACCCCAGCTTCGGGAACCTGGTTCCCAGGGACGTGGCCTCACGGAATGCAAAGGACCAATGCGATGCAGGGTTTGGTGTGGGTCCCGGGAAATACGCAGTTTACCTGGATTTTAAAGATGCCATTGGCCGGGACGGCAAAGAAGTCATCAAAAAGAAATACGGCAATCTCTTTGACATGTATGAGAACATCACCGGGGACAACCCCTATGACACCCCCATGATGATCTACCCCGCCTCCCACTATACCATGGGCGGACTTTGGGTGGACTACAACCTCATGAGCACCATTCCCGGTCTCTTTGTCCTGGGGGAAGCGAATTTTTCCGATCACGGGGCCAACCGTCTGGGGGCAAGTGCTTTGATGCAGGGCCTGGCGGACGGATATTTTGTCATCCCCTACACCATCGGCGGCTATCTGGCCGGAACGCCTCTATCCGAAGTCTCGGAAAATCACGCTGAATTCAAAAACGCCGAAGGCACTGTTGCCAACTATATCAGGGACCTCATGTCCATCAAGGGGAACCGCACGGCCAATGACCTTCACCGGGAACTGGGCCAGATCATGTGGGACTACTGCGGCATGGCCAGAAATGAAGAAGGGCTCAAAAAAGCCATCGGCCTCATTGGTAATCTGAAAACAGAATTCAAACAAAATCTCATGGTGCCGGGCCAAGACAAGGATTTCAACTCCAGCCTGCAAAAGGCCACCAGGGTTGAAGCCTTCATCGAGTTCGGCGAGCTGATGGTCATGGACGCCCTGGCCCGAAAGGAATCCTGCGGCGGCCACTTCAATGAGGCCTATCAGACCGAGGAAGGTGAAGCTTTGCGGGATGATGAAAATTTCTGCCATGTTTCGGTGTGGGATTATGCGGGAGCCGGCAAGGACCCTGCCTTTCACAAGGAGCCCCTGGTTTTTGAGAATGTGAAATTGACGCAAAGGAGTTACAAATGACGGCCCTGAATGAAAAAACCATCAATATTACATTAAAGGTCTGGCGCCAGGAGGGGCCCAAGGTAAAAGGCCGGCTGGAAACCATTCCGGTTGCGGGAATTTCCACCCACATGTCTTTTCTGGAAATGATGGATGTGGTCAATGAGGACCTGTCCAAAAAAGGGAAAGTTCCCATTGAATTCGATCACGACTGCAGGGAAGGCATTTGTGGTTGCTGCGGTGCTGTGGTCAACGGAACGGCCCACGGTCCGGAAAAAGGCATGACCCTGTGCCAGCTTCACATGCGAAAATTCAAAGACGGAGACATGATTGTGGTTGAACCCTGGCGTTCCAGGGCTTTCCCCATTATCAAAGATCTGATTGTAGACCGGGGCGCCCTGGATAAAATCATTCAGGCCGGGGGCTATGTTTCCGTGAATACCGGCGGGGCTCCCGACGGAAATGCCATTCCCATCGCTCAGGAAACCGCAGAAACCGCCATGGATGCCGCGGCCTGCATCGGGTGCGGAGCCTGTGTGGCGGCTTGCCCCAATGCTTCAGCCATGCTGTTTGTGAGCGCCAAGGTGTCCCATCTGGCCTTGCTGCCCCAGGGAAAACCCGAGGCGGCGAAACGGGTCATCGCCATGTTGAAAACCATGGATACCTGCGGCTTCGGCAACTGCGGGAATCACCGGGAATGCGAGGCGGTTTGCCCCAAGCAAATCTCCATCTCCCACATCGCAAGGCTGAACCGGGAGTATATGAAGGCGGAATTGTTCTCGGAATTTAAATAGTGTTATACAGAAACGGCTAATTCGCCCAATTTCTGCGTTGGATAAAAATTTTAATTCTCAAAATACTTAGAGTATTCCTGCGGTTAAAATTTTTATCCGCCTTGAACTTGAACAAATTTTCTCGTTTCTAGATAAACAGAAAATAGGAGGAATCTTTGTGGCAAGTGACCCCATCCATCCCACACGCAATCAAAAAATCTTTGACCTGGGGCTTTCCGTTGAAACCGTATCCCTGTATCTTTTGTGCTGCGGATTAACGGATGAGGGAAGAAGGGTTTCCTTTAAGGAAATTCAAAGCCTCTGGAATTCCAGTGAAGAAGCCCTCCAATCCTCCCTGGCGGATCTTGAAAAAAGGAATATCCTTCGAAAAATCCTCTCGGACCAGGACGGTCATGGAATCTACGGGGTCATGGGGCCTGATAAATGGGGTTTATCCCCGGTCTGAAATGACCTTGCTGACCACTTTCTGAATGATATTGTCTGGCACATTCGATCGCATTCCCGAACAGAACCCGGCCATGATGTGCCAGTTGGCCGCGTCCTTCAGAACCGCTTCTATGAAGGGCCAGGCCTTGCACATTTTCGGCTTCACCGGGTGAATGGTGCAAAGATCCTCCTTGAAAAAAACACAGAATCCGTTTTCCACCTGGGCGAGCAACGGCCGGTTTCCTGACATTCTGCAGTATCGTTCAACAAAGGTGTTCTCATCCACCTTCAGGTATTCGGAAATGGCGGTGATGTCCTCGGAAAGCACGTACGCTCCCCCGTACCCCCGGCAACACTCTCCGCATTGCTTGCATTTGAAAAGATCCGACGGCATGATGGATCTAAAGGGCATATCGGCCCTCCATAGCCCTTTTCAGCGTGACCTGGTCAATGTATTTCAGGTCCCCGCCAATGGGTACACCGGATGCGATTCTGGTGATTCGGACCCCGGATTCTTTGAGGCGATCCGAAAGAAAGGAAGCTGTGGTTTCCCCCTCCAGGCTGGTACCCGTGGCCAGAATCACCTCTTCCGTTTTCTCCTCGTGAAGCCGGTCCAGGAGCTCCCGGATTCTTATTTTATCCGGGCCAACCCCGTCCATGGGGGATAAAACCCCTTGCAAAATATGGTATCTGCCCCGAAAGGCCCCGGATTTTTCAATGGCCACCATATCCGCCGGCTGCTCCACCACGCAAAGCACATGGGGCATACGTGCCGGGTTTTCGCAGATATCACAAACCGGTTTGTCGCTTAATCCAAAGCACTTCGAGCAGAACCTGATATGTTCCTTCACCATGGCGATGCTCCGGGCCAGCTTCTCCGCTTCGGCTTTAGGCGATTTTAAAATATGAAGCGCCAGTCTTTCACCTGTTTTAACCCCGATTCCCGGGAGTTTTGCTATGCAGTCTATGAGATCAAGAATGGGCTTGGGATAGTAATGCATGTTTCTGGCGCCTCTTTTTTGGTCGTTGGATCAGGGGTTACATCAAACCGGGGATATTCAAGCCTCCTGTGAGCTTTCCCATCTCAGAGGATACCATTTCCTGGGATTTGGCCAGGGCGTCGTTGACGGCAGCCAGAATCAAATCCTGGAGCATGTCCACATCTTCAGGATCCACCACTTCTTTTTCTATTCGAATGGATATCACCTGCTGTTTGCCATTGGCCACCACTTTGACCATGCCACCCCCCGCACTGGCTTCCATGGTTCTTTCACCCAGTTCTTCCTGAAGCTTCATCATCTCGGCCTGAAGCTTCTGGGCCTGTTTCATCATGCCTCCCATTTGGCCAAAATTACCCATTTTTTTCATCGCAATAAACTCCTTTCCCGGGTTGTTTAAACCCTCTATCCCGATTCCGGGCCGGCTTATGATTTCAATTCTCATTCAAGATGACACCACGGCGGCCAGAAGAAGGCGACGCAGGTGTACGTGTTTGTACATCAAGAAACCTTGGACGCAGCCAACAAAGGTGCCGCTTGAATGCGAATTGAAATTAAACCGGATCTATCAGTTTGACGTCAATAATATTCCCCTTGAAAATTTCCAGGGCTTCCGCCACCAAGGGATGATTCAAGGCTTCTTCCTTCAACTTCCTGGCTTCATCCTTTTTCTGATTGATCTCATTTTGCGTTTTTTTTTCAACCAGCACGAGATTCACGGGTCTATTAAAGAATGTTTCAAAGACCGATTTCAGCAAAGCCAGGTTTTTATCTTTTTTCACCGATTTGATATTAAAATCAGTTCCGTTCAGTTCAATGACAACGTCTCCTTCATGAACCGAGATTAAGTCCGACCCCATTAGATTGGCAGCAATAAAGGGTTGTTCTTTGGAGAGAATCTCAATCAAACTTCTCCATTGGTTTTTGAGATCTTCCGGCCCGATTTCCTGTGCAATATTGGCCTTGGGCTCCTCTTCTTCCAGCCGGGGCTCTTTTTTTTCAGCAACCACCTCGGGTAGATCAGGCAAAGCCGCAACCACCGGATTGCTTTCCGTTGCTTGATAGGGAATCATCTCATCCGCCAACCGGGGATAGTCTTCAACAGGGACGCCGCTTCGGATCAAATCCAGTTTTGAAATCAATGTATCGATGGAAAGAATCGGTTGAATATGCAAAAGCTTGATGAAGGCCAGCTCAAGAACCAGTTTCGGTTGCTCTGAAAACCGCATGGGCCCTTCCAGCTCAAAGAGAAAGCTCAAAATCTGGTTCAAATAAAGCAAGGACACCGGCTTGACCCGGGCCGTAATCTTCAGGATGTCATCCTTGGAAAGATCCGGAAGGGTTTCAGGGTTCCCGGCCATTTTAACCACCATGAGGTTCCGGAAATGTTTCAGAATATCCTGATAGAATTTCTTCAGGTCATGCCCCAAGGCATAAAGCTGGTCCAGGATCTCAATGATTTTACCCGGATCACGATCTATTACGGCCTTGGAGAAATCGAACATCGTGTTTTGGTCCACCACACCGAGAATGTCCATGAGCCTTTCATGGGTCAAATCTCCCTCTGCCGAGGCCATGAGCTGATCCAAGAGGCTTAGGGCATCCCGCATGCCGCCACCCGCTTCACGGGCGATGATGGCCAGGCTTTCCACATCAATGTGGAACCCTTCCATTTCACAAAGCTTTTTCAACTGAGCCATGGTGTCCTTGGCATCGATTCTTTTAAAATCATGCCTCTGGCATCTGGACAGAATGGTTAGAGGAATTTTCTGGGGCTCTGTGGTGGCGAAGAAAAAAAGAACATGGGCCGGGGGTTCTTCCAGGATTTTCAGAAGGGCATTGAACGCGGCAATGCTCAGCATATGGACTTCATCGATGATATAGATCTTGTACCGGCTATGGGCGGGCATGTACTTGCTATTGTCCCGAAGTTCTCTCACCTGGTCCACGCTGTTGTTGGAGGCGCCGTCGATTTCAAAAACATCCACCCCGCTTCCGCTGGTGATTTCCACGCAGGAGCTGCAAACATTGCAGGGGGTTTTGGTGGGGCCTTGCTCGCAGTTCAAGGCTTTGGCAAGAATCCGGGCCACGGTGGTTTTACCGGTTCCCCGGGGGCCTGAAAACAGCACGGCATGGTGAACCCGTCCCATGGAAATGGCGTTGGTCAAGGTTCGGGTCACATGTTCCTGGCCGACCACATCCTCAAAAGATTGGGGACGATATTTGCGTGCTAATACAAGATATGACATTTAATTCAATGTTTCGCTAATTTGCCTTTTGGATCGAGGGTGTAGTTAACGAGGCGGCAAAATCGGATGTATGGCGGAGAGAGTGGGATTCGAACCCACGGTGCAGCTATAAACTACACACACGATTTCCAGTCGTGCACCTTCGGCCAACTCGGTCATCTCTCCGCAATGGAATTTTGGTTTCTTTCATGTCATAAAACCGGATGTGAATCAAGGAGAAAGTCGCCCGCGTTTCCACTATTCCTCCAGTTTCCGGAGGGCTTTTGTTTTTGTAAGTTTTCTCGACGTGTTAAAGGCCGCCAAGGATTTGGCTTGCAGGTCAAGGACACCGGCTGCTTTTTCCCATTTAACCACCGAAGGAACGCTCACACCAAGAAGCCTGGCGAATTCCACCCGATTCATGCCGAACTTGGCTCTCAAGGCCGCAACCGCTTCACCGGTGACCGGCTCCTTTTCAAGAGGCGTCCGGGCTTTCCTCTTGAAGGGAATGGGCTTTGGAGGCGCCACGGTTAAACGGAATTTTTTTTCAGGAGGTTTTTTACGTCCATTTTTCCCGGCAACTTTGGATGTCTTGGCCTTGATTTTCACGGCTTTTTTCACAGCTTTTGTCGGCTTTGCCTTGGATACAGGTTCGTCTTCCCTCATTTCAATGCCGAATACATCGGACAGGACATCTTCCGCAATATGCCGCCGTCCGGCCTTTTTCCCCGATATGGCCACGTCCACATCGGCGGTGATCAGTTCCTCATGGTCCACACCTCGAAGCAAAAAAAGCAGCTCCGGAAATTCATCCAGCCTTGCCCCTACGCCATAGAGCACTGCAGCCACATGCTTGCACATGACGGCCCAGTCCGGGCAGCTGCATGAAAGATTGATTTCACCGGGCAGGGGAAATAGCCCCTTTTCCCGGTGGGTCACAACAGCCATGATGTTTTTTGACAGCCTGCCTGCAAGCAGTTCAAGGAGAGAGCCGATTTGCCCGGAGCAGCTTTTTATGACTTCCGCCCATTTGTTTCCGGCAAGGGGTTTAATCGTGATATCCACCTCGTAGATCTGCGATCCACTCACCATGGCGCTGATTTTGCCCGGTGAGATATCCAAATGGCAGACCGATCCGTTTCGAACATAGGTACGGCCCCTGGGCAACCGGTTTTCATAATCGCTGAAGGATTCCAGGTGATCGCACCAGGCCTCTCCCCAAAAGGTTCTGACGATCTTTTTCCCCTGGATATTTACAGGTTTGACATCCAACCCCTTTTTTTTCAATTTCTCCATTTTTTTCAAGGCTTTTGCGCGTCGCTCCGCCACGGATACATAGGGCCTCCACCCGAACCATCCCATTTTTTCCTCCTACACTTCCGCCCGATCGATATCCAGGGCCACGATTTTAAGCAATGCCTCATTGCTCATTTCCGTGAGCAGGGTTTCCGCCCCTGTTTTTAAAATATCGTCGGCAAGGTTTAATTTTTCTTCTATCAATTCATCAATTTTTTCTTCAATGGTTCCCCGGCAAATGAATTTATGCACCAATACATTGCGATGCTGACCGATACGAAAGGCCCGGTCCGTGGCCTGGGTTTCCACTGCCGGATTCCACCACCGGTCGAAATGGATCACATGGTTGGCGGCGGTAAGGTTCAAGCCCGTGCCTCCGGCCTTTAAGGAAAGCACGAAAAACGGCGGGCCGTCTTCCTCCTGGAATCGGTCAATGAGCATTTTGCGCTTTTTCACCTCTGTTCCGCCATGTAAAACCAGACCCTCCCTGCCGAATACATTGCCAAGGAATCCGGCGATGGGTCGGGTCATCTCCCGAAACTGGGTAAACACGATGACTTTCTCCTGACGGGATGAAATTTCCTCGCAGAGGGTTCTGAGCCGGTCAAACTTGCCGCTGTGGTCCGGTTCATACCCGCCATCTCCCAAAAACTGACTGGGATGATTGCAGATCTGTTTGAACCGCATGAGAAAGGACAGCACAAGGCCTCGACGTTTGATCCCGTCAACGCCATGGTGAAGGGCTTCCCCGAGTTCCTCCACGGACCGGGCATAGAGGGCAGCCTGTTTTTTCGCCAGACCGCAGAAGGCCTTCATTTCGGTTTTATCGGGCAGATCCGAAATAATACTCTTATCGGTTTTAAGGCGCCTTAGAATATAGGGCTGGACCAGGTTTCTCAACGGCGCGTAACGATCCTGGCCCCCGGACTCCAATCCTTTGACGAATCTCTTGAATACCGCAGCCGAACCCAGAAGGCCGGGGGATAAGAAATCAAACAGGGACCAGAGATCGGATATTCGGTTTTCCACGGGGGTTCCTGTCAGCGCGATCCGGGCGTCGGCTTTCAGTTTTTTCACTGTTTTCGTCTGCCGGGCCGAAGGATTTTTAACCGCCTGGGCCTCATCCAGAATCACCATCCGCCAGTGGATATCCAACAGCCACTTCTGCCGGGCCAGCATGCCATAGGTGGTGAGCGCCAACTGGACCCGGGATAAAGCCTCACCAGGATTTCCGGCCATGGCCTCAAGGGTTGCCTTATCCGTTTCCGAAGGATGAATATAAACCGCTTCGAGATTGGGGGCGAACCGCGCAATCTCCGCTTTCCAGTTGGAAATCAGCGACGCAGGAAGCACCAGTAGCGAGGCTTTTCCTGCTGGCGCGTTCTCCTTTACGGCCAGCAAAAGGGCCAACACCTGAACCGTTTTTCCCAACCCCATGTCATCAGCCAGGCATGCCCCCAAGCCAAGTTGGGATAGAAACCACAGCCAATCGCGACCCACCTCCTGATAATGGCGCAGGACCCCTTGAAAATCCGCGCTGTTGTTTTTTGTCATCAGCCCCTCGGGGTTGCGCAAGCTCGAAAGAACCTCGGAAAGCCATTTACCGGCATTCACAAAGGACCATTCTTGTTCTCCCGCTTTTGGGTGCTCTTCCATTTCAAGATTCGCAGGCGCCCCGGCCAGCAAACGCATACCTTCAATAAAGGATAGGCCACCGCTCGCCGCATCCGCCTCCACCTGTTTCCAGTGAGACAGGGCTTCTGAGAGCTTTTCCCGGTCCACCTCCACCCATTGGCCCTTGACATAGGCCAGACCGTCTTCCGAGGCCAGGATGTCCCGCCATTCCTTTTCGGTCAAAGAATCATCTCCCAGGGTGAGTCTCACCTTGAAATCCAGCATGGCATCCATGCCGAAACGGCTCTGACTTTTCTCGCCGATGCTCACGGACACACGGGGGCGTGGGCGTTTTCGCCACCAATCCGGAAGTTTGACCAAAAGACCGCTTTCCTCAAGCAGCGGAGCGTTTTTCAAAATACGGTAGGCTTCAGCCGGGGTCCAAGCCAGGGGGTGAAAAATATCTCCTGAATCCACGAGCTCTTTGACAAATCCAACTTTCTCAGAGGCGGTTTGCACAGGGGATAACAGGTTGATCAGGGCTTTTTTGTTTTTCTCTCCCGCGTATTCCTGAAGGGCTTTTCCCAGGGGTTGGTATTGCACCTGGCCTGCTTTGGAAATACCGGGTGCGTAGGTGGCCAGGAACGCAAATGGGAATTCGGGATCCCGTTTGTTTTCCGCAAGATGAAAACAGACCCTTCCCACCTGACGCCAAAGAGGAGCATGTTTTTTCAGCCACTCGCCGAGGCCCTCCGAAGACATGGCGATTTGTTCGCGAGTCCAGACATCCAGCTCAGCCCAAAGGTTTGAAAAAACTTCGCCACGCAGGTATTCTCCTCCCTGCATTGGAGGCGCGGATAGCACAAGGATGGCCAGTTCGGATTCCACAGGAGGGGTCACCGGCTCGATTCGATTTCCGGAAGACGGGGGGTTTCGACAAAGTTGAGTCAGGTAGGTTCCGGCAAAATCCCGCCAGAAGGCGAATCCCGAGGACAGCGGGGTTTCCGTCCGCGCAGCCGCCAGGGTAAAAAGACCCGCTGCCATGGAGGACGAAAAAGCGGCTGCCACGCGCTTCATCCAGGGATCGGATGGCGTATTGGAATCAGGGTCGCTCTCCCGCAATCGAAGGCGGCCTGCCGGTGTAAGAATCAGTTCTTGGTTCATAATGGTTGAGGGGATTTTTTGCCGGTGAGATTATATTTGACTGCGCATGATGTCAACCACCAAAAATACAAAAATAATTCGATTTCCGGTTTTCCAGAAACCTTGCGAAGGGGCCAATGACTGTGGCTGGATTCTGCCCTTGGACCAAACAGTCATACGCTCAGGCAGAGATGTCCTTCCCATGAATCATCATTTTTTTCAGCAGGAAACGCTCCCGTGGGTTCATAGAGAAGAACCCGAACATCCTTCATCTTGAATCCATTTTGCCCACGCAAGCGCCGGAGGATTCATCTATGATTTAACAAAAAATATCCTGCCGAAAAAAAATGCCGCCCGGCCGACTCAGTCCCCTGAGATACGCATTGCGCACCTTCCGTTCCGATGCTAAAGGTTCCATATTGAGAAAAACAGCAGCCCCTCCATTAGGGGGAATGGAGAATTTTGAGGAAAACGGCTTTTCAGAATATGATTTCAAAACCGGCAAACGGCATCGCCCTTGAAGGGGGCGGAGCCAAAGGAGCCTATCAAATGGGGGCATGGAAGGCCTTCATGGAAATGGGCATTTCGTTTCAGGTCGTGAGCGGGGCCTCCATGGGGGCCATCAACGGCGCTTTCATGGTTCAGGGCGACTATGAAAGGGCACGGGCCTTCTGGACAGAACTTTCAGAAAAACGGCTTCATCTCGTGGATGTTAAAAAAGTAAAGGGATTTGCGGCAAGGCTCATCACAGATCTCGGCCTCATGTTTCTGCCGCTTCCTCTGGGCAAATTGCGATGGATCAAATACGCCAGAACCTTTACGCTTTTCATGAAAATCTTCTCAGAAAAAGGAGCGGTATCCTATTTATTAAAAGAAGGGCTTGTGAATACGGATCTGCTTGGAGAAATTTTATGGAGCCACATAGATCTTCAACGGGTGCTCGGTTCCGGAACCGGCCTTTATATCTTTGCCCATGAAACCCCTGGAGGCTCCATTCCTGGTCGCAGCGGGGCAACCTTTATCAGGGCTCAGGATCTTGATGAAATATCCCTCAAGTCCTTTCTGATGGCTTCCATTGCTTTTCCCCTGATGTTTCCATCGGTTTCCATCGGGGATAAAACCTATCGGGACGGGGACCTGGCGTTTCCGGACATCCCCTTCCCCTTAAGAGACAAAAATCTTGCGAGAATTTTCGTGCTGCACTCCAAAGCATGGAAAAGCATGCTGCACAAAAATCATCCCGGCAACCCCATCATTCACATCATTCCGTCAAAGAATATCGGAACCCTGTATCAAAAGACCTTTGACTTTTCTCCCGAAACCATCAGCCATGTCATGGAATTGGGCTATCAAGATACCCAAAACATCCTCAGGGTTGAACTCGAAAGAATTTGAACGGTCCATCAAAAATACCTGAACCAAACCATATCATTTGCCAAACTGAGGTCTCAGGACCTCAGTTCCCGGTGTTGACAATAATCAATCATCTTGCTTGCGGCAATGGCAGCGCGTTCCATACTAGGATAGACAGGGATCCGGCCAGCATGCAACCTGCTTTTAACCGCTTCCATGAGCTCTTTATCTTCTGCCTCTTCCTCGATCACCGCCAGAAGGGGTTTGCCGTTTAATTCATTCAGATAATACCCCTCAAGGATTTTCTCCGCCAAATCACCGGATGAAGGCTTGGGACCGTGAAAATGAGCATGGATAAACGCCATGAGCAGGTCAAAATCCGAATGCCCCGCCATGATTTTGAGAATACTACCGGCGCCTTCGCTTCGATCCACCCGAATGGACATATCCACCGGATTGCTGATCCAATCCCAAATTTCACTTCCCCTGGCCTTCAGCCGCTCCCGAAGATCCTGAGGAAAGGGAATCACATTGAGTCCCGCCTCTTCGCAAAGATCCGCAGCAAGAACACTACTTCCACCGGCTCCACCCGCAACACCCACTCGACGATCCTTTACAGGGGGAAGGTAATGAAAAGCCGCGGCAACATCCACCATTTCTTCTATATGACGGGCGGATATTGCACCGGCCTGCTTGACAGCCATCTTCCATACGTCCATGGAACCGGCAAGGGAAGCGGTGTGGGAAGCCGTGGCCCGGGTCCCTGATTCTCCCCTTCCCCCCTTTACGATAATTACCGGTTTTTTCAGGGTTGTTCTGCGTAAAAGGTTGAAAAAAGTGACCCCGTCCCTGACCCCCTCGATGTACATGAGGATGATTTTTGTGTTTGGATCCTGCCCCAGATATTCCAAAAAGTCACACTCGTTGAAATCAAGGGCGTTTCCGTAGCTGATGGCGTTGCTGAAATAAAGGCTGTTGCGTTTGGCGCAATCCACCACATCAAAAATGACCGATCCGCTTTGTGAAATCAATCCCACCGATCCGGACTGCTTGGGCAAATCCCCTCTGAAGGATATGCCGCCTTCCGGAAAATAAAGCCCCATACAGTTCGGTCCGAGCAATCGGATATTGGCTTTCCTGGCTTGCCTGAGGACCTCTTGCTCAAGCTCAGCCGCGTCTTTACGACCTGTTTCAGAAAAGCGTGCAGTAAAAAGGTGTATGATCTTCACCCCTTTCTCAGCGCAATCGCTAATCATTTCAAGCACTCTCGATGCATTGACCGTGGATACCACGTAGTCCACGTGACCAGGGATATCTTTTACGGTGGGATAACATTTGATTCCTGAAATCTCATCGTATTTGGGATTGACCGGGTAAAGCGGGCCTTTAAATCCGAATTCCTGAATGGAGTTGAAAAAATTCGGTCCGCCGAAATTGCGGCCGGACGCACCTACAACGGCAAGGGATCGAGGGTGAAAGAGCTCATCTAAAAGATGGTTTGACATAGGGGAAACCTCCGAATTGGTTTTAATTAATTTTAACAAAGAAAAATTAATCTTAACAAAGGATAATCAAGGAATCAATTTGTTATTTACCGAACCGGCAATCAGGATAACTACATTCCCGGTAATCCAAGCACAGCGAGCATGGCCCGTGGTTGCCATGTCTTTTCGCGTGCCAAGGTTTCTTTTACCAGAAACCCAGTTGCTCAGGCTTCGAGTTGGTACAAGACATCGGGGCACTTCTCCTCGTTGGACTGACCGTCGGTGAACTCGATTGCCCTGTACCCATGGCGCTCGTAGAAACGGCGCGCGCCTGTGTTTGCTTGAAACGTATACAGCCGGATAGGACGCCCGAGAGTCGTGTGTGCAAGCTGAAGCAGCTTGGTTCCTATTCCCCGAGACTCGTACCCTGGAAGTACATAGAGTTGATCGATCCAGAATTGCGCATCGTCTTCCGATAGGGCCATAGCAGCGACGGCTTGGCCGCCTATTTCCGCGATGTGGACTCTTCCGGTCGGTATCAAGTACTCGGCTACCCACTGACGCACTTCATGCTGTGGATGTGCGGAAGGTGCAAAGGGCAGGAACGCAAGGCGAGACTCGATGAGAACTTTTGCTACGCCGGGGGCGTCTTCGTTCGTTGCTAACCGAACGGATACATCCATCTCAGGCCTAACGCTCATAGCAGCCAACCTCCCTGTGGCTCACTGTTTTGGAATCATCTGTATTTTGTATTGGCCGCTTTCATTTATTATTTCAAAGGACGGAACGAAGCAATAATCACCATAATATATCTTAATCTTGTACACAAAACCAATCTCAAGATCTTTCGCCTTTTCTATTGTCCAAATTCATATCAACAAAAGCAAACCAGCTATTGACATTGCCATAATGTGTATATATGGTCAATAGCATACACACTCCTTAAGGGGGCATTATTATGCGAACCAACATTGTAATCGATGACAAGCTTATACATGAGGCCATGGCTCTCAGCCAGTTAAAAACTAAAAAGGCTGTTGTTGAGTCCGGGCTTAGACTATTGGTTCAAATTAAAAAACAGGAACGAATTAAAAATCTACGTGGAAAACTTAAATGGGATGGTGACCTTGATGAAATGAGGGTGGATCGGTGATTCTGGTTGACTCATCCGTATGGATCAATTATTTCAACGGCATTTCTACGTGGCAGACAGATCTGCTTGATCATTACCTTTCAAATACTCCTATTATTATTGGAGATTTAATCCTCACTGAGGTTCTTCAGGGCTTCCGATCTAACGCCGATTTTGAAACAGCCAAGAACTTTCTCAGCGCTTTATTGTTCCGTGAAATTGGTGGATATAACGTTGCAATTCAAAGTGCCCAAAATTATCGAGCTCTTCGAAAAGCCGGCGTTACTGTCCGGAAAACAATTGACATAATTATCGCAACATTCTGCATTATAGAAGGTTTTACTTTACTCCATGATGATCGTGATTTCGATCCAATGGTGACCCATTTCTCCTTGAAAACGCCTTTGCCACGGTAGTCTCACATACCTACAACCATATTGACACCCTAATATGCAACGATTGAACTGTGCATCCGCGCTCCGAAGTCGGACTAAGTCGTCCTTTTCGCCTTTCCTTTCCGATACGCCATGGTAAGCACGAAGCGGCAAAGAAGTTTCTTCCAGCCTGATATCTCATACGCTTCTGACGTAAGCCTGCAACCACATTTGCTGCACTCCGTCGCATACCATGAAAAAGGTGCGCCGCAGTCTGGGCACGACCAACGCTTTTGCTGTGCCGCGAGCCAGGGGTCAACGCCGTCGCGTTTAATCGCCTCCAGGTTGGATGTCGCTTCGCGGGCGTGCGGAAGGAACTTCGACACGGATTGCCATTTACCATACATTTTGCACGGGTAATCGGCGCAGCCGATGCAGTGCGCCACACCTTTCTCTCGGGCGCAGTGGCGAAGGTTACATGTGCTGCAACCAGCGTACACGATGTCGGATTTGCATCCACCGCAAGCGAGATCCTCCTTCGAAACACTTCCAAGACAAGCGGCGAATTCGTCAGTGCGACCGGTTTCACTTCGCATTACGATGGATCATGCTCCGCAGTATATTCCACAGTAGGTATCGGGATTGAATTTATCCATTCATTTTCTCTTTTCCAAGTATGGCTGTGATTCGTAGTATCGTCCAACCCGACTGTGCGGCACCGGCGTAAAGATGCCCCGCGCAGTGCGTGGCATTGCTCCTGACGTCCGCCACGAGCCGGTTGTTGGGCATCTTAACTGTCCTCTTCGCTTGGCATAAATACATAAGATTGTAAAATTCGATTTCTATCATCACGGATGAAGACCATCATGCCCCCGCTGGCCGATATTTCTTCGAAATTGCGTTGAGCGGCTTCGCGTGTTCTTTCTGACAATCCTGCGAGATATTCTTTTGCAGGCATTGCCAATACCTTTCGAGTATCAACATCACATTCGATGATTGGATTTTTATCTCCGTGTTCATCCCAGGCCAGCATGACTGTTGGCCAAAATTCACTTATCAGTTCTGTATAGTCTGTCATTTTCGCCATTATTCTGCCCAACACAGAATTAAGGTGCGGGCAGGGTATGCACCAGTGAAGATGGCCGAAGGATACAAGAGCCCGTGAAAATATAAGAAGAAAAAGTCGCTCGACCCTGCCCGTCAATCTTGAATGACTTGTTGGTTGCTGTTTTTTAGAACTTTTAGAAGTGCCTCATTAACCAATGTGTTTAGGCTTTTGCCGTTTTTATGTGCCTGGACAACAAGTGTTTTATGAAGCTCTGGTCCAACACGGACTAAAAACTTACCGGAATAAGGTTTGTCAGGTTCTTCACCACGTTCTTTACAAAAGGCCAAATAGTCTTCCACAGAATCTACAAATGCGGTCCGCAATTTATCGACGGTTTCACCTTCGAAGGTTATTAAATCCCTTAAATTGATGACTTCACCATGAAAAATATTGGCCTCATCATCAAATTCTACTTTTGCAAAATATCCTTTATATTCCATCATGGTATTACCCCCGTTTCTTGCAGAAACCTCCTTACAGATTTAACGGCGCCTTTGTTTGTTACTCTTTCCGGGTGTGGTCGATGAAAAACAGCACGTACATCATTTAAGGCGACTCGGACACGGGAACCACTTCCCTCAGAAATTTCGGCACCAAGAGCAACAAAGAGCGCCTCAATATTAACCCAAGAAATATCCGAACGTTCCGGCTTTTCAAATATTTTATCAAGGGTTTGCTGTTGCTTTTTATTCATGAGATTATGATATCACATCTTGGTATCATGTCAAGGGCGATTTTTTGCAACCAACCCATCATCACAGGTGAGCAGGGTTTGCGGACTTCGCAAATGAGAGTTCAACACCAAAATTGGCCGAAACCAAGGCGGCCCGCCCCTGCGAATCCTGTGCATGGTAAGGTTATGGGCTCGCTGCTATTGATGTGCTGAATATTCATCCAGAAGTCGGCGTATCATTTTTTGATACTGAGTATTATATTTCTTTGCTTCCTTTTTAAAAAAATCAATGCTCGTTTTACTCAGAGAAATTGTGACCTTGACGGTTTCGTCTTTCAATGCAAGTTCTTCAGGTGAAGGAAGAAAGTCGGAAATGACCTTAACCTTTCCAATGGGCTCATCCGTGTATTTTATTTTGGTTGTCATATATCTTTTTTCCTTTCCGCCAATATCCGGCGCCGATAATTCTGATTTTGTTTTTTCTGTAGGTAAACCTAACTGTCATAATTCCGCCAGAGACACGACCAAGGCAATAAAATCGTTTTTCATCTTCGCTGTGCTCAAGATCCTCCAGAATGACACGATTATGATCTAAGAAAGCAAGCTGTGCCAAGGCAAATGAAACGCCATGTTTTTCCTGATTAATCGAGTCTTTATTGTAATCCCACTCAAAATCAGATCGTTTTTTCATAGATTTACAATATGTTTAGAAAGGAACTGTGTCAATATAATTATATGGCTATTTATATGGCTTCATTACCCATAACACCGCAGCATCACAGGTGCGCGGCTGGCTTTCGCGCATCCTTGTGAATGCGCTCGTTAAAATTTTTATTGACAAGCAACCATTTTGGAACCATAATGGTGCCTCTATAAATCAAGGAGGAAGATATGGCATCAATTACGATAAAAAACATACCACAAGAGTTATATGAAAAATTAAAAATTACAGCCTCTTTGAATCACCGGAGTCTCAATAATGAGACGATTAATTGTCTTGAATCTGTCTTAATGCCTCAACAATTATCAGTTGCTGACAAATTGTTACGAGCCAAAAGAATACGAACCAAATTGGGTAATGCGGTCTTTGACCCTGATGAAATTAAAAATGCCATCGAAGAAGGTCGAGCATGATCATAGTTGATACAAATGTAATTGCATATCTGTATTTGCCTAACAGGTTTACACCTGATGCTGAAAAATTGCTTATTCAGGAACCGGTCTGGGGAGCACCCCATCTCTGGAGAAGTGAGCTTAGAAATGTCATCGCTCTTTATCTCCGAAAAAAGATAGTTTCATTTGAACAAGCAATTCAAATTCAGGCTGAAGCCGAGTTGTTAATGGCAGAAAATGAATTTACGGTGAAATCATCGGAGATCCTTTCTCTTGTTAATAAAAGTACTTGCTCTGCTTATGATTGCGAATTTGTAGCTTTAGCACAAAATTTCAAATCTACCCTTGTAACAGCGGATAAAAAAATCCTTTCTGAATTTCCGTCAACTGCAAAATCTCTTCAACAGTTTCTGAAAAAATCTTAACGCGCTAACCTTGCAGGAAGGGTAGAAGATAGTCGCAAATTTAATTGTAATACAAAAAATGGCTTTAAGAAAAATGCCTGGACCCTTCCTGTCCAAGTGGAGCCGATTGTTGAACGAAGCCGCTCTGCGGCGATAAATTTCAAAATAGTATACAATCCCTTGATGCCTATTCTCGGGCTGTCCGTCGGGTCAGCGAACATTTTGATTGCTGCCCGGATCAATTGACCCCGGAACAATTGGAAATCTATTTTGCAGATCTGGTCGATTCCCACTCATGGAGTACCGTCAAAATAGATCGAAATGGCCTGCAATTCTTTGGCGACATGTGCTCAAGATTGACTGGCAATGGCTTAATATCATAAAGCCCCCGAAAATCCATACCATCCCCGATATTCTTACCCCTGCCGAGATAGAGCGACTCATCGGCAAAACCCGCAAACTACGCTACCGTGTTTATTTATTAACCACCTATTCAATGGGCCTTCGTTTGGAAGAAGCCTTATCCCTTCAAGTCGGTGATATTGATGCCGGGCGCAAACAGGTTCATATCCGCCGAGGCAAAGGGCATAAAGACCGCATGGTGCCTCTGCCGGATCTTACGTTACTTGCATTGCGTGAACTCTGGAGCAGGCACCGTCATCCAAAATTCATATTCCCCAATGCCAACGGTTCTTTTCAAACCATTCAGCAGGCGACAACTCATATGGATAGAGGAGGCACACAAAATGCCATGAACTCAGATCCTTGGTCTGGCATCATCAAAAGGCGGCCTATTCCATCTTCTTCATTTGCGTTGCAAGCACCCTGAAGGATTTCGGGCTGAATCCAAAACACCTTGGAGCCGAAATCGGCATGACCATGGTGCTGCATACGCATAACAGGAGACTGGATTTTCATCCCCATGTGCATGTCGTGGTTCCCGGCGGCGGCGTGGATAAACGCAGACGCCAAGCTCTTTCGCGCCCGCTTTTTGTCGGCTTTATTTGAAGCTGGACTTCCCGTTCCCGAAAGCGTTCCCGAAGACTGGGTCGTTGATTGTGCCCACGTTGGCAAAGGCATAAGCGCTCTGAAATACCTGTCCCGATATTTATACCGGGGGGTTATCAGCGAAAAGAATATCGTTTCCAACCAAAATGGCCTGGTGACTTTCAAATACATTGAAAGCCGTACCGGAAAAACCTGCCATCGAACCCTCAAAGGGGAGGACTTTATACGCCTGATCCTGCAGCATGTCCTGCCCAAAGGTTTTCGAAGAGTTCGAGACTACGGATTCCTTCATAGCAACGCCAAAAAATTGTTGTTTCTGGTTCAGTTGATTCTGTACGTTGGCATTCCGGAGATAATAAAACGGCCAAGACCTTTTTTCAAATGCCCCTGCTGCAACTCACCCATGGTTATTCTGGGATTCTGTCGAGCTGCGTTCAAACCGGGATAGCTTATCTTATGGCAAGGGCTCGCTTTTCATTTTAACAGGAGGCAGAAAACTTTTATGAAATAGCTATTTTTCTAAAGCCTATTTATGGGTTGAGGCACCCCCATGCCTTGAAAAAATACGTCCATCGAATACTCCCTTCCTGCCCCCCGCTCAGAATAAGATATTTGCTTATTATACTCCGGCGCCTGAGTTAATACCGGGCTTGTTCAACCACCGGATAAGATTGTGGTTCGTTCCTAACACAATCTATCCTTATTCGTTCGACAGTCCTCATTGCATGATATCTACAATTCGCCCAGAAGGCAATGTAGCTGGCCCTTTGGCTTTAGGATCTTTGGATTTCATGTCGGCAATGATTTCATTCACCTTTCTAACGTGACGTTCGAGTGTATCGCGATCCCGCTTGTCCCAGTATTCGCTTTCATCAACTATCTCCAGATTGCGGAACTTTCCTTTGATTGCGTCGAATAGCTTGATCAATAGGATATGAACATCCGTTCCAGCAAACTGTGTTTTAACAAAGTCCTGCATGAATAGGTCTTCGCCGAACTGAAGGTACACAGGCTCGCATTTCGCATGTGGGTACAGCACCACACCGGTTATTTCCCCCTCGTAATCCGCGTTTTTTTCGTTAATCACTCTTTCGAGAGTCCCATTTTCTGCTGATGCATCTTTTACCTTCCAGCCCTGGTGCTTCGCATATTCAGAAGAAGCGGATATGATTTCTGTAACAGCCTGATGAGACAAGGCATGTCCTTCATAATGTATAGTGATGCCCGCGAGAGCTGTCGCTGTGTGAAAAAAAAGCAAGTATATTAAGGTAAAGGATGTTTTCATTTCTTTGTCGAACATCGGTCATCAGCGGGCGATCGCTTTTTTCGATCAGCTGAAGGTCCTGGTTAACCGCCAATGATTTCATTCAAGCCTTCAATTATGAGAGCCAATTCTTCATCAGATGCTTTTGCTAATTTGCTGCCGATGCGTTTTACAGACAACGTGCGAATCTGGCTGATCTTTACCCACGACTGTTTTGGAAGCTTTGATTCAGAGAGTTCCAAGGTAAGCGGAAAACCGGCTCTTTGGGGTTGGCTTGTGATCGCGACGGCAATTACGGTACCGGAGCGCTCATTGAATACGTTTTGGCTCAAGATGAGAACAGGGCGTAACCCGCCCTGTTCACTACCAATGACGGGATTTAAATCTGCCCAATGGATGTTACCTCTCAATATTCCGGCCATATTTCCATCTCTGCTGAAAAACCTTCTTCCGCCATAGACTGTTCGAATTCAGGATCAAGCTTTGTGCATTCTTGGGCGAGCCGGCTTTTTTCAAGACGGCTCAGTTTCTCGGCAACCGCCATTTGTATAGCCTTGCTACGATTTGGGAAATAGTTTGATTTTATAAAAAAATCTATTTGTTTAAGCATGTTATCGTCTATTGTGATTGCAATTTTTGATGCAGCCATTTTTATCACCTCCGGTATGACATTATATCATACCAATGCAATTTTCAAGCACATTCTTAAGGTTAACGTGGCCTTCACCGGTGGCAATGGAGCGCAGCGAAATTGCCATCCGAGTGAAAGGCAAGGTTAGACTCGTTCTCTCTCACATACCATCTAACAAATAGATTCCACTTGGAATTTTTATGAATTGAACGACAAAAGAAAATTTCTTTCCATCTTGTTCTGCTATCATTGCGTAGTCATAATAAGGGTCATATTCGGATTCTAAGCGTATGTTGTCGGGTAGGCCTTTTGCGAACTCTTCAAGCTTGTTGGCCTTATGTAGTTCAGTAAGCAAATTGTAATATTGTTCAGCTCGGTGAGGCATTAAACATTCTGTGACAATTTTAAGATCACCTGATAACAGTAATTTTTTATATAGAGCAAAGGTTTTTTCTGGAGAAGAAAATCTCTGATCATATGTTCCATCATTTACTTTGTACTCAGCCCCGCTGCTTAAAACCGGAACAAAAATTGAAATTATTAAAATCAGTAAAATTCTTTTAAGCATTTTCACTCCTTGTTTGAAAAGTGAAATCGAAATATTGTTAGCCTAACCCTCAAACCCCGCGGTTAGCGAAGTTTGCGTTGTAAATTAAGGTTTTAACGATAAAGCATGATAAGCTAAATTGGAGGTATTGTCATGCTTTATCACTATTTGAGTCCATTTTTGGATTATTTTAAACTGGCGGAG